>JACQCN010000243.1 GCA_016201575.1 Candidatus Rokuibacteriota bacterium
GAACCGCGCGAGGTAGGCGCCGACCCCGAGGACGAGCTGGAGCAGCAGCAGCGCGAGCAGCAGCGCCGCGGGGCGGGCGATCGCGCGGGCGCCGGTGGCGCGCGCCCGCGCCGTCACCATCGGGACGACGGTGAACACCGCGGCGGCGCCGACCAGGTGGAGGTCGACGACGCCCGCGTGGGTGAGGAGCGCGCCGAAGACGATCTGGACGTAGAGCAGCCCGACGGCCGCGAGCCCGAGGGCCCGCAGGCGGCCGCCCGCCACCGCCGGCGGCTCCTCGCGCCAGCCCCGCGAGGTGAACACGGCGATGCTGACCGTGAGCGCGAAGAACGTCTGCGCGAGGCAGCCGTGGAAGATCGCGATCGTGTCCTGGAGGAGCACGACGCGGAGGCCGCCCAGGACGCCCTGGATCACCACGAGCACGACGGCCAGCCCGCCGAGCGCCCGCAGCCATCGCCGGGGCTCGGTGAGCCAGAGGGCCAGGGCGAGCGCGATGGTGAGGCACCCGACGAGCGAGCCGAGCAGGCGGTGGCTGTGCTCGTAGAGGATGCCCCCGACCATCTTCGACCACGGGTAGAGGAACATGTTGTACCCGAAGGTCGTGGGCCAGTCGGGCACCGCGAGCGCGGAGCCCGTGTTGGTGACGAGCCCGCCCACCAGGATCAGGGCGAGCGTCGCCGCCGCGGTCACCTTCGCGAGCCGATGCGCCAGCACGGGAGCGCTAGTCCGCATTATTCACGCTAGTGCCTCCCGACGGCGGCCGCCGCCGCCCGGCCGAGGGGCCGGTTCTGCGGCAGCCAGTCCTCCTCGACCTCGGGCGAGCTGTACTCGTACGGCCCGCGGAACACGGTGGGCAGCGTCGGCCCCCAGTTCAGGTGCGGGGGCGGCGACGGCGCCGTCCACTCGAGCGTGTTGGCCTGCCAGGGGTTGACGGGCGCCTTCTTGCCGGCGAAGAGGCTCCAGCAGAAGTTGATTACGAACGGGATCTGGGCCACGCCCAGGCAGAGGGCCGAGACCGTCATGAACACGTTCCAGTGCTGGAGCGGCAGCAGGAACTCGTACTGGGTCGGGTTGTAGATCCGGCGCATGTGGCCGCCGACCCCGAGGATGTGCATGGGGAAGAAGGTCAGGTTGAAGAACACGAACGTCGGCCAGAAGTGCAGCTGGCCCAGGAAGGCGTTCGTCATGCGCCCGAACATCTTCGGGAACCAGTAGTAGATGGCCGCGAAGGCGCCGAAGATCGACCCGCCGAACACCACGTAGTGGATGTGGGCGACGATGAAGTAGGTGTCCTGGATGAAGATGTCGACCGGCGTGGAGGCCATGAAGATGCCGGAGAGGCCGCCGATCACGAACATCGAGACGAAGGCCAGCGCGTTCAGCATCGGCACGGTGAAGCGGATCTGGCCGCCCCAGAGGGTGCCGAGCCAGTTGAACGTCTTGATGGCCGAGGGCACCGCGATGATCATCGTCGTGATCGTGAAGGACATGCCGAGGGCGGGGTTCATGCCCGACACGAACATGTGGTGGCCGTACACGATCCACGACAGGAAGGCGATGGCGATCATCGAGAACGCCATGGCGTGGTAGCCGAAGACCGGCTTGCGGGCGAACACCGGCAGGATCTCGGAGGCGATGCCCATGGCGGGCAGGATCAGGATGTAGACCTCGGGATGCCCGAAGAACCAGAACAGGTGCTGCCAGAGCAACGGCTCGCCGCCGCCCGAGGGCAGGAACCAGTGCGTGCCGAGCGTCCGGTCGAACAGGAGCATCGCCACCCCGGAGGTGAGGACCGGCAGGGCCAGGAGCAGGAGGATCGCGGTGATGAACAGCGACCACACCACCAGCGGCATCCGGAAGAGCTTCATGCCGGGCGCCCGCATGTTGATGACGGTCGTGATGTAGTTGATCGAGCCCATCATCGAGGAGACGGCGAGGACGAAGAGGCTGATGCACCAGAGGTCCTGGCCCCGGTAGGTGCCGGTGTAGTCCGGCACCGCCGAGAGCGGCGCATACGAGGTCCACCCCGCCGCCGCGTGGCCGCCGTCCACGAAGAAGCCCCCCAGCATGAGGACGCCGGCGAGCGCGGCCGCCCAGAACGACAGCATGTTGAGGAACGGGAAGGCCATGTCGCGGGCGCCGATCATGAGCGGGATCAGGAAGTTGCCGAACGAGCCCGCCAGGATCGGCATGATCACGAAGAAGATCATGATCGTCGCGTGCATGGTGAACATCATGTTGTAGGTGGAGGGTTCGATGATGCCCCCGGTCTCCTTGAGGATTCCGGCCATCCCCGGCACCGGAGTCTCCGGCCACGCCAGCTCCCAGCGGATCAGGAGGGCCAGGATGCCGCCGATGATCATCATGAACAGCCCCAGGAACAGGAACTGCCGCGCGATCATCTTGTGGTCGGTCGAGAAGACGTAGGTGCGCAGGAACCCCAGCTCGTGGTGCCCGGCGTGGGCGTGAGCGGGCGCATGGGTAGCGGCGGTAGCGCTCATTTCTTCCCCTTCCCCGGAGCCTTGGCCTCGGCCGGCGCGGCTCCGCCGGCGGCCGGCGGGCTCTCGCCGGAGGCGGCCGGGGCGTTGACGTTGGCGACCAGCCACTTCTCGTAGTCGTCGGCCGTGTGCGCGAAGGCCCAGCCCTTCATGCCGGAGTGGCCGAAGCCGCAGAGCTCCGCGCACGGCACCTCGTACTTCCCGGGCTTGGTGATCTCGAACCACTGCCGGATCTCGCGGCCCGGCACCGCGTCCTGCTTGAACCGGAAGCTCGGGACGAAGAAGCTGTGGATCACGTCCTTGGAGCGCAGGTGGACGACCACCGGCTTGCCGACCGGGAAGTGGATCTCGTTGTCGAAGGTGCGGTCGTCCTCGGTGTCGAACTTGCCGTCGGGGCCCGGGTAGGTGACCTCCCAGTTGAACTGCTTGCCCGTGACCCGGATGTGCACGTCGCTCTCGGGCACGTGCATCTTGATCCTCGACCAGGCGGGGAGGCTCAGCATGGTGAGGATCACCAGGATCAGCGTCGGCACCACCGTCCACACGATCTCCAGCGTGGTGTTGCCGTGGGTGAACCGGGCCTTCCGCCCCGGCCGGCGGCGGTACACGATCAGGAACCCGATGAGGGCCCCCGCGACCAGGACGAAGGTGATGCCCGTGATCCAGTAGATGAGGTGGAACAGCCAGTCGATGTCGGCCCCGTACGTCGAGACGTTCTCGGGCAACCACCAGTTCAGCATGCCGTTCGGCCTCCCCGCCTGCGTGCACGGGCCCCGTGCGCTTCGCGCAGTCTCGGAATCATAGGCTCGCCTCGCTCAACTCGGGCCTCGGCTCGCGGCGGGCTCGGCTTCGCCATTCTCGCATTCATCGGCTCACCTCCGTCAACTCGGGCCTCGGCTCGCCGCGAACTCGCGACCGCCTCGCTGGCGCTGCTCGGCTCGAGCCGCTGGCGGCGGCTCGCACGGCGGACGCCGCTCACCTCGAACCTCCTCTCAGCCCTCGCCTCGCGGCGGGCTCGCGAACGCCTCGCCGACGCCGCTCACCTCGAACCTCGGGCCGCACTACTTTTTCAGCTCGAACGCCACCTTGGTGACCTGTCCGGCCTTGACGTCGACTTCCTTGCTCTGCTTGCCCAGCACGGGGTGCCAGACCTCGATCGTGTGCTTGCCGGCCGGCACGTTCTCGATCTTCGTCGCGCCCTTGTCGTCCGTCACGCCGAAGTAGGGGTTCGGCATCACCGCGATCCAGCCGTGCATCCAGCTGTGCACGTCGCACTGCACCCGGATGATCTCGGGCTTCTCGAACTTCTCCTTC
>JACQCN010000244.1 GCA_016201575.1 Candidatus Rokuibacteriota bacterium
CTCGGCGCCGCCTGCGATGGCGGGCACCGTCCCGGGCGCGCCCGGCGTCCAGGCGCACGCGGGGTCCTCGGCGAGCGGATCGCCCGTGGCGGCATAGGCCCGGGCGCGGCTGCCGCCGCAGCGCTCGCGGTACTCGCAGCGCCCGCGGCGGCCGCCGAGCCGCGAGGGATCGCGCAGCGCGACGAACAGCGGGTCCTCGCGGTAGACCGTGACCAGGTCGTCCTCGCGCACGTTGGCGACGGCCATCGGGAGGAAGCCGCTCGGGCAGACGTTGCCGAGGTGGTCGATGAAGACGAAGCCGTTGCCGTCGGTGACGGCGCGGCCGGCGCGCCCGATCGGGTCCGGGCGCGTGCCCGGCGGCCGGGGCGGCCCGCCCGGGCCCATCCGCTGCGCCAGCACCCGATGGTAGTGCGGCGCCTCCGTCGTCTTGATCCCGAACGGCACGCGGCTCGCCAGGTCGGCGGCCCAGGCGAGGACCCGCTCGGTCTCTGCGGCGGACGGCGCCTGGTTGGCCTGGGCCCGGCCGACGGGGATCAGGAAGAAGAGCGCCCAGAGCACGACGCCGAGCTCCTCCACCTGGCGCGCCAGCGCCGGCAGCTCGTCCACCGTCCACCGGCACACGGTGGTGTTGATCTGCAGCGGCAGGCCGAGCTGGCGCGCGCGCTCGATGATCCGCATCGTGTGGCGGTGCGAGCCGACCACCATGCGGAAGGCGTCGTGCGTTTCGGCGGCGGCGCCGTCGAGGCTCACGGCCAGGCGCGCGAGCCCCGCATCCTTCAGCGCGCGCAGCCGGGCCTCGCTGGCGGCGCCGGTCCCGCTCGGCGTGAGCGATACGGAGAGTCCCAGCCGGGCGGCGTGGGCCACGAAGTCGGCGATGTCCGGCCGCCGGAGGGGATCGCCGCCCGTGAGGACCAGGAGCGGCGCCGGATCGCCGAAGGCCGCCACCCGGTCGATCAGCCGCGTGCCCTCCTCCGTGGTCAGCTCGTCGGGGTTCCGGTGCGGGATCGCCTCCGCCCGGCAGTGCACGCAGGCCAGGGCGCAGGCGCGCGTCGTCTCCCAGATCACGATGAACGGCGCGCGGTCGAAGGCGCTCATCGCACGGTCACTCCCCGGGCCGCGGGGCTGGCCGCCGGCCGTGCCGCGCCCCACAAATGGGTGAGCACCCGGCCGAGGACGGCGGCGAAGGCGAGAGCGCCCGGCGCGAGCAGGAGCCCGGCGGCGCGGATCCACGCCGCCTCGCCCCGCGCCACGGCGAGCGCGAGCCCCGCCATGCCGGGGACCAGCAGCGCGTAGGCGACGCCTTCGGCCGCGGGCCACGAGATCTGCGCCAGCGTGGGTACCGCCGCGCGGCCCGCCAGCGGCGCGTACACCCGATACCACACGAGGAACGGGACAATCTTGAGCATCATGCCCACGATCGTGAGCGACACCCAGCCGCCCAGGGCCAGCACGGCGTAGGCGAGCCCGGCGTGCGGGCCGGCGAGCAGGTCGAGGGCGAAGCCCAGGCCCATGACGGTCGCCGCCACCAGGAACCCGGTGCCCGTGAGCGCGAAGCGGAGCCCCCAGTCCAGGGCCGGGCGCTTGCGGCTCCGCACCATCCCGAGCACCCAGGTGGCGTGACCGGCCGCGACGAGCGACACCACGACGGCGCCGGGCGCGACCAGCGGCGGTGCGAGGAGCAGGCCCAGGACCACCGCGGGGACGCCGAGGACGAGGCCCCATCGCTGCAGCCTCCCCGGCCAGCCCGCGGGCTCGCGCGCCAGGAGGAACATCGGGTAGACGCGCGCGGCGACGCCGATCACCATCGGCATCACCCACGCGAGCAGCGCCAGGTGGAAGTGGGCGTGCAGCGCCGGGAAGAACGAGCCCGGCAGGAACGGGACCACGCGGTCGACGGCCAGCGCGAGGCCGAAGACCATCGTGAGCGCGAGCCCGGCGAAGGCGAGGATCATCAGGTCGGCGGTGAAGGTCCGGCGCGAGACCCCGCGCAGGGTCAGCCCCATGTTCACGAGGTAGGCGATCGTGCCGAGCGCGATCAGCCCGACCGCCCACAGCATCCCCGAGCGCCGGCCGATGTAGAAGTGGGCCACGAGCCCGACGATGCCGGGCACCAGCAGCAGGAACTGCCAGCGGCCCGCCCGCTCGCTCCACACCGGCCGCTCGAGGACGATCGGGACGAGCTGGAAGCCCGCGCCCATGATCGTGAGCGTGATCCACCCCAGCGTGATCGTGTGGGTGAGGGCCACCACGCGCGGCTGGTAGTAGTGCCCGGCGAGGTCGCCGGCGAGCCAGGGCACGCCGAGCGCGGCCAGCGCGAAGGCCGCCGCCGCCGCCACCATGTAGCGGAGCGGCAGCGTCACCGAGGGGGCGCGGCCGGGCTGCGGGCGGGGCGGCGGCACGGGATCAGCTCCCGCGGCGGATCAGGATGCGCACGAGGCCGGGCGCCGGCTCCTCGGTCTCGTGCGCGAAGCCCTGGGCCTCGAGCTGCGGGTAGAGGAAGAGCGGGCGCCGGTCGTGGATCACCTCCAGGCGCTGCCCGGGGGCGAGCGTGTCGAGCGCCTCGAGCACGCGCACCATCGGCCGCGGCGGCTCGAGGCCGCGCACGTCGATCGTGATCGTCCCGACCGCGGCGACCGGCGCGTGCCCGGTGACCGGCGGCGCCGGCGGGGCGGCGAGGTCGCCCGAGTGATAGAACCACACGGACCAGTCGCGCAGGTCGCGGCACTCGGTCCAGTGGCTGAAGCCGCGCTTGCCGAGGACGTCGTAGAGCGGGATCGGCTCGAACGGGACGCGGAGCACGAGCGCCGCGTCGGGCCGCAGCCCCTTGACCGCGGCCATGATCTTCGCGAACGGCTCCTCGCCGCGCCGGATGTCGTCGCGGACGTCCACGTGGACCTGCCGCTCGGGGGGAAGCGCGGCGAGGGCGGCGGGCCGGGCCACGGGCGCGAACGTCGCCGCCGGCGCGGACGCCCGCGGCGCCGCCGCCGCGCTGTTCGAGCCGAGCAGCGTCGGCGAGTCAGTTCGCGAGCCCGCCGCGAGGCGAGGCCCGAGTGAATCCGCCGCCTGCCGCAGCGCGGAGAGGAGCTCGGCCTCGGGGACGCCGGCCATCCGCGCCGCCTGGCTCACGCTGACCCGCGGCGCCATCACGCGACGGAGCAGCCGGTTGCGGAGCTGCTTGAAGTGCGGGTGGTAGTCCACGAGCACGTCGAGCAGCGTCGGGTGCTCCTCGAGGAGCCGCGCCACGGTCGTCTCGCCGGAGATCATGCGGACGTGGCCAGCGCCTCGTCGAGAGCCGCCAGCAGCGTCCCGCTCTCGATCCCGGCCGCCGCCGCGGCCTCGCCGAGGGTCAGGTGCCCGCCGCAGCAGTGGTTGATCCCCATCCGCTTCAGGACGTCGAGGGCGGCCGGCGAGCGGTGGGCGATCTCCTCCACGGTCTGCGCGGCCGTCACCGGGGACGCGGTCTTCGTGGCTGCGGCCGCAGTGTGACAGGAGCAGGTGTGAGCCATCGCGTGTCCCTCCATGGCTTCACCATACGGAAGGGGCCGGCGGGCCCGCTATGACCGGGGTCATAGCGGGCCCGCGAGGCCCTTCAGCGCGTCGGTTCGCCGAGGCGGCGAGACGGGCGCGGCCCCCCTTCCGAGGCTAGCCCCCCTCCGAGTTACACAGCTCGCTGCATCTCCTGACTTGGGAACCGGTCAGCGGCAAGCGGGGAGGAGCCGCCGGGCGCGCAAGCCCGCGACGACGCCCTCGGCGAGGAGGCGGGCGCCGCGCGGCGTGTGGTGGTTGTCGTTCTTCCAGAACAGCGGCGCGTCGGTCCGCTCGCGCTCGCGGAAGAGCGCGAGCAGGTTGATGACGGGGAAGCCCCGCTCGCGGCCGAGCTGCTCGAGGCGCTGGAACGGGCGCTCGGAGGCGTAGAGCCGCGGCTCGAGGCCGAGCTTCGGTCGCGCGCGCGGCGACTCGGTGGCGCTCACCTGGTGCGGGTACGGATAGGCGACGAGCGCGAAGGCCGCCCCGTGCGCCCGCGCGAGGTCGCGCGTCGCCGCGAGGTAGCGCGCCGTGAGCGCGAACGCCGCGCGCACGCTGGGCGACTCCTCGTCGCGCGTGAACGCCATCGGGTCGTGCTGGATGTTGCCGATCAGCCCGAGCGCGGCCAGCCGCTCGGCGCTGAGGCGCGG
Source organism: Candidatus Rokuibacteriota bacterium (assembly GCA_016201575.1). GTDB lineage: Bacteria > Methylomirabilota > Methylomirabilia > Rokubacteriales > CSP1-6 > AR9. Next base: position 4,176 of record JACQCN010000244.1, read on the forward strand.
CTTGCCGAAGGCGTCGTGCTCGGTGCTGAGCGTGTGGAGCGCCTGGAAGACCGCGGAGTGCGCGGCTCGCTCCTCCAGCGGGTCGAGGAGGGCGAGGGTGGCCGGCTTGCGCCACGGGAGCATGACGAGCGCGCCCTCCACGACGGGGTTCGGCGTCACCGCGAGCGGGAGCCCTTGTCCGTCGAGGCTCGCGACGCGCGTCCGGATGAAGTCGTCGTGCACGTCGCCCATGTCGAAGTTGAGCACGACCAGGTCCGGCTGGAGCCCGACGCCCACGTGCTGGAGCAGCAGATACTCGAGGATGGGCGAGTAGGTGGCGACGCCGCCGTTGACCACCTGGAAGCGGCCCCGGCACGCGCCCGCGTTCAGCATGGCCTCCGCCTGGCGGGTGACGCTCGCCTCGAACGGGAGGCGGTAGCCTTCGGTGTAGGAGTCGCCAAGCATCAGGATGCGGAACACGCCCGGGGGCTTGGGCAGGGCGACCGGCCCGCCCCGCAGCCCGTAGGCGTTGGTCTGGTACTCGGCCCCGGCGATCCGCTTGCGCCCGTTCGGGCGCCAGCGGTGATGGAGCACCGGGTCCCCGACGCCCAGGCTGCCGCGCCGCGACTGCCGGCGCGCGAGCATGACCCGCAAGGCCGCCTCGGCGCCGGCGAGGCCCACGAGGAGGCCGAGGAGGATCAGCGCCGCCGTCGCGGCGGCGCGGGCGCGCGGGCGCGTCACCCGGGGCACGTAGGAGTAATCACTGCTTCGAGCGCCGGCTCCGCCGGCGCAATCCCAGGCAGGAGGTTCGGAGGGGGGCGAAGACCCGCTCCGAGCTTCTAGCGGAACAGGCGCTTGACCGCATCGATGCCCTCGTCGATCGCGCGGCCGGCCTCGCCCACCGCCCCGTTCGCGTGCGGGGAGCGCTCCCCGCGCGGGGTGAGCCGGAGCCGGATCTCCGCGGTCTGACCCGCCATGACCTGGATCTGGCGCACCTCGGTGCCGAACCGCGGATGGCTCGCCCGGATCCGGTACGCGCCTTCTTTCAGGCTCTGGCGCGCCCGCCCGTCCCTCGGCGTGAGCGTGGTGACAAGGGCGTCCTTCAGCGTGAGGATCTCGATCGTCGGGCCCGGCACGGCCCTGGCGGTGCGCGCGTCCTGCACGATGGCCACGATGTCACCGGTGGTGGCCACCGGCGTGGCGGCGGGCCGCGTGACCAGGGAGTAGACGAAGCCGGTGATCGAGAGCAGCCCCGCCGTCACGCCGACGATCGCCTGGACGCGCGAGAGGGAGACCTGGGGCCGGAGCTTGGCGCAGAGTCCCGGGACGGGAGCCACCTGCGTCGCGTCGCGGGAGGAATCGGTGTCACTCACGCCCCTCCGAGCTTAGCAGGAGACGGTGAGGCGAGACAACTTAGTGACGGGCCGCCGGGGCCGCGGCGCGCATGCGGACCCGGGACCACGTGTTGAAGACGAAGAGCGCGGTTCCCGCGATCTGGCCGAGGCCGCCCGCGACGACGGCGGCGCGCAGCCAGGGCGCCGCCCACCAGCCCGCGAGCACCTCGGCCACCGAGCGGACCGCGGTGGCGAGCGTCATCACCCAGTACACGGTCTCGGCCAGCTCGGGGCGGTAGCGGGTGTCATCGCGCGCGGGGCGCGGGAACATCCAGGTCGCCACCCCGATCCCGACGACATTGACACCTTCACTTGCTCGATGATCTTGCGGACGGCATCGAGGCCGAGGTCCGCCAGGACCGCGTCATACTCGAAAGCCCCGTCGCGAGTATGCCCGGCTGACCGGCAAACACCGGCGCTTCGTCAAGGGCCAGAAGTACACGCTGCTCTCTCGGCGCGAGAACCTCACGATCCCCGTCATCCAGCGGCGAGCCTACGGCCTACGCTACGAGGAGTATCTACGCCTCAAGGTCCTCACCTGCATGCTCCCGAAGATGTGAAATCATGCCGAAATCAGCCACTCGGAAAGGAGAAGACCCGGATTTTTAGCTTGCCAGTCGGTCGCCTCGAACGCGCTACACTGACTCCAGAACCGATCGGAGGCATCGCCGATGATCCTCGGCGGAGGCGGAAATGCACCATGATCTGCATGAGAACCTGCGAGCGGGCCCGTCACGCCTGAGCGCCGTCCTCCGCACCGCGTTCGCCATTGGTCCACGGCCCGCGGACACCGCCTCTCGGCCCGTTCATGGCAAGGCTTCTCTTCGCTTCCAGTGCCGGCGGTCCTCGTGATGACCTGGGGCGTGATCGTGTCAGCGTCTCGCCGGTAATCGGGCGGATGCCTCTGAAACATCGGCCAGAACGGCCGACACGAGCCGTGCCCCGGCTGGAGACGTCGAAGAGCCGGCACGCCGAGCAGACCGTAATCGCCCTGTCCGAGATGACCCTGCTGCTTTCGCAGTCGCTCGATCCCGAGGTCGTCGGGCAGCGCATCGTGGACAACGTGCTCCGACTCTTGCCGGTCTCGCGTGCCCTCCTCTACGAGCTCGACGCCGAATCGGGGGCGATGACGTGCATGGCGGTGGCCGGCGCCGGCAACCCCGGACGATGGCTGGGGAAGACTCTGCCGTCGGGTTTCGGTCTTGCCAGTCTCGCGATCACAGAAGGGCGGCCGGTTGCGTCGGCGAATCCCCTCCGGGACCCGCGGATCCGTCTCCCCGAATGGGCGGTCGAGGTTCTCCGTGACGCCGGTCAGCCTGCGGTCGTCGCCCTGCCCCTGACCGTAGAAGACCAGCCGCTCGGCGCCCTGACCGTCGACACGCCGCCTCGCCGGATGTTACGGAAGCGTGAGGTCCGCACCGCGTCCGCCTTCGCGGCGCAGGCGGCGCTCGTCCTCGACAGAGTCCGCCGCTATTCCGAGGCCAGGCGTGCGCAACGTGAGGGGGAAGTATTTGCGGAGCTGACGCGCCAGATCAATGCGTCCCTGGACCTCTCGGTCGTCCTCCCGCGGATTGCCGACGCCGCGCGAGAACTCTGCCGAGCGGACCTCGCGAGGGTGGCATTACGCGAGACCGGGACGCCGGGACTGCTTATTCGCTACTGGTCCGGCGCTGTCTCGCCCGATCACACGGTCTTGGTGCTCGAGCCGGGGAAGGGTCTTGGCGGCCAGATCCTTCTCACTGGCCAGCCCTTCCGGACGGACGACTACCTCAGCGATCCGCGTTTCGGCCAGGACTATCGTGACGCCGCCCGCGCCAACCGCATCATCGCGACCCTCGGCGTGCCGGTGCGGATCGGTGAGCGCCTCGAGGGCCTCCTCTTCGTTGACCGACAGACCCCGCACCCGTTTACAGACCGAGACCAGGAACGGCTGCTGAGGCTCGCGGATCACGCGGCCACCGCGATCGCCAATGCGCAACTGTACGCCGCCGAGCGGGAACGCGCCGCCCGCTTGCACACGCTCTCCCGCGTGACGCAGCTGGTATCATCATCGCTCGACCCCCAACACGTGCTCGATGAGATCAGCCGCGCCGCGGCGGCCCTGACGGCGTCACCGGTCGTCTGCGTCTGGATCGCCGACCCCATGACCCAGATGTTGGAGGCGCGCGCCCTCAACGACCCCGCGCTCAACGACGACAAGTCGTTGCGCGAGCGACCCGTTGGGATCGGGCTGACCGGCTGGGTCGCCAGCCATCGGCAGCCCCTCGCGATCCCCGACGTGTTCGCCGACGGCCGCCTGAAGACCCCCGCATGGTGGCGGGCTCACGACCTCAAGAGCTTCTACGGCATTCCTATCGTGGACGATCAACAGCTCGTGGGCGTCCTCACCCTCGCCGGACGCGAACCACTCACCCTCGCCCCGGAGGATGAGGACTTGCTCCGGACCTTCGTGGCGCAGGCCGCCGTCGCGATCCGCAACGCGCGTCTGTACGAGGAGAGTGAGCGTCGCCGGCGCGAAGCGGAGCTCACGACGACGGCGCTCCAGGAAAGCGAGGCCCGCTATCGTCAACTCGTCGAGGGCTCGGTCCAAGGCGTCTGGATTCATACGGACTTCATCATTCAGTTTGCGAACAGCACGGCGGCGCGGATCCTCGGCGTCGAGAGCAGCGAGGCGCTGCATGGCCGAGATCTGCGGGACTTCGCCGCGCCCCATGAGCGGTCCCGCCTCGAAGCCTACAAGGCGGCCCGTGAACGGGGCGGCGAGGCGCCGGTTCGCTACGAATTCGAGGCCGTCCGCGCCGACGGCACCAGCATCTGGCTTGAGATCGTCGCGACGGTCATCACCTGGAACGGCGAGCCCGCATTCCTCGCCACGATTCTCGACGTCACCGAGGTCCGCCGACTCGAGGACCAGCTTCGCCAAGCGCAAAAGATGGAGGCCGTCGGGCAACTCGCGGGCGGCGTGGCGCACGACTTTAACAATCTGCTGACGGTGATTCGCGGTCGCAGTGACGTCCTGCGGCGGCGGTTGGCCCCCGACTCGCCGAGTCGCCTGGACGTCGACTTCATCCGCGGCGCCGCCGACCGCGCGGCCGCACTCACCCGCCAGCTCCTCGCCTTCAGCCGGAAGCAGCTGCTCCGGCCGCGCGTTCTCGATATCAATACGCTGGTGGCGGGCATCGTTCCCATGCTCCAACGCCTCGTCGGCGAGCACATGC
>JACQCN010000245.1 GCA_016201575.1 Candidatus Rokuibacteriota bacterium
AGCCGGGCCAGGAGCTCGGCGATGCCGGACATGCCGCCGCGCTCCAGGAGGTCGCGTACCAGCCAGAGCGCCGTGCGGTACCCCGTGCGGGCCTTCCCGACGTCCCCCGACGTCAGCAGCGCCTCCACTCCCGCCAGGGAGAGCCCCCGGGGAAGCTCGAGGAGCTCGTCGTCGGCCACGCCCTCGAAGTGCTGGGCGAGGCCCTCATGCAGCCAGCGGGGCGCCCGGCCGCGCGAGATCTGGTGGACCACGGCGTGCGTGTACTCGTGGGCCAGGAGCCGGTCGAGCGGCTCGGTCCGCGCGCCGGCGCTCCCGGCCGGCAGGCGGATCTTCCCGTCGAAGACGCCGCTGACCCACTCGTGGGTGCGGGTGACCTCCTGGAAGCGCTCCTCCGGGTACAGGATCACGATGATCTTCTCGGCGGGGTGGTGGCCGAGCCGCGTCCCGATGTCCCAGTACAGCCGCTCGAGGGCGCCGAGGATGGCGCGTCGCGCCTCACCGTCCCCCGTGCCCCGGTACTTCACCACGAAGTGGGCGGTCTCCTCCTTGCTGAAGGCCCGCTCCACCGCGCGCTCCCGCTCGAGCTTGGCCAGGAGCTTCCGGGCCTCGGCATTCCCGGGACGGGTGTCGACGACGCGCCGGAGGTGCGCGAGCGCCCGCTCGGCGTCGTCGCGCTGGTCGTAGAGCCGGGCCAGCAGCAGCGCCACGTCGGGGTCGGGCCGCGCGCGAAGGACCGCCTCGAGGGGCTCGATCGCGAAGTCGCTCCGGCCGGCGTGGATGGCGGCCACGCCCAGACCCTTCAGGAGGCTCTCGGCGCCGGGCGACTGCCGCAGGCCCTGGCGGAAGAGCAGCATGGCCTCGTCGGCGTGGCCGCTCCGGAGGGCCTGCCATCCCCAGCCCTCGAAGCAGATGGCGACGTTCCCGCGGAGGACCGCGCTCCGGGGTTCGCGCTCGAAGGCGTCCGAGAAGCGCTGGCAGGCCTCGGGGAAGTCGCGCGACGCGAAGAGGCGGATCCCCTCGTCGGTGAGGAGCGCGATCTCTGGCTCCGGGGTGGCCGCGGCGGGCAGGACGTGGAGCTCGCCGCCGCCAGGCTCGCGCGGGGCCGACCGCGTGAGCCACGTGGCCACCAGCAGCGTGACCAGCGATGCGGCCAGCCCGATCTCGACCCACGTGGGGCGCCGCATGCCGGGGAGGGTCAGCGGAGTGGCTCGACCAGGAAGAGCGGCTGGCCGAACTCGACAGCCGTGCCGTTCTCGACGAGGATTGTCAGGATGCGGCCGCCCAGCTTGGCCTCGATCTCGTTCATCAGCTTCATGGCCTCGATGATGCACAGGACCTGGCCTTCCTTGATCGTGTCGCCTTCGCGGACGTACGGATCGGCCCCGGGAGACGGCGCCCGGTAGAAGGTTCCGACCATCGGCGACTCGATCGTCACGTGCCCCGCCGCCGCCGTCTCCACCGCCTCGGCCTGGCTGACAGGGGCGGCAGTGGGCGGGGCAGCCGGCGCGGGCGGGAACGCCGCCGGCGCGGGGGCGAGCGAGCGCTCGAGCCGCACCCGCACGTCACCCCAGCGGGCGGAGACGGCGGAAAGCCGGAACTCGTCGAGCAGCGCCGCCAGCTCGCGGATCCGGTCCATCGGGTTGCCCGGGCTCGGCGATTTCGGCGGTCTGGCCATGTGTCCTCAGCTCGCCGCGGCCACCCGCGCCAGGTACTCGCCCGTGCGCGTGTCGACCTTGACGACATCGCCTTCGTTGAGGAACAGGGGCACCTGGACGACGGCGCTGGTCTCGAGGGTGGCGGGCTTCGTCCCCCCCTGCGCCGTGTCGCCGCGGACGCCCGGGTCCGTCTTCGCGATGGCCAGCTCCACGAAGTTCGGCAGCTCGACCGCCGCGGGCACGCCGTCGATGTAGAGCACGTCGACCTCGGTGTCCTCCTTCAGGAACTCGCGCGCGTCGCCCACCTCGTCCTCGGAGAGCGAGAGCTGCTCGTAGGTCTCCAGGTCCATGAAGTGGTAGCGGTCGTCCCGGTAGAGGAACTGCATGTGCCGCTCCTCGAAGTCCACCAGCTCCACCTTCTCGCCTGAGCGGAAGGTGTTGTCGATCACCTTGCCGAGCCTCATGTGCTTGAGCTTCGTGCGCACGAAGGCGCCGCCCTTGCCCGGCTTGACGTGCTGGAACTCGACGATCGCGTACGGCTGACCGTCGAAAACGATCTTCAGGCCCTTCTTGAACTCGGCCGTCGAGACTTGCATGTGCTCGTCACCCTCGTTTCCGTCCTGATCGGGCGCAGACCGCCTGCTCGAGGCCCGCGCGCGCGCGCTCGTTCGCGGGATCCTTCCGGAGCAGCCGCGCGAACACGTCGGCGGCCTCCTCCGGCAGCCCTTGCTCGAGGCAGACCGACCCGAACGTGACCGTCGCGAACGTGTCGTCCCGGAGCACGCGTCCGAGGCCGCTCTCGGGCGCCCCCGCGGGGGCGGCGGAGAGCAACCGGAGGGCGTTCCTTGACTCGCGGTCGCCCGGGTCGAGCCGGACCGCCGCCTCGAGGTGGGCCACGGCGCCGTCGAGGTCGCCGCGCCGGCGCCGCACCTCCGCGAGCAGCCGGTGGCACTCCACGTCGCTCGGGCAGCCCTCGAGAATCGTCGTCAGCTCGGACAGGGCGCCGTCGAGGTCGCCCCCCGCGATCTGCGACTTGGCCAGGATCAAGCGAGCCGTCGTGTAGTGCGGAAC
>JACQCN010000246.1 GCA_016201575.1 Candidatus Rokuibacteriota bacterium
CGATCGGTGGGCGCGGTGCTCAGTAGTCTCCAATACCTCGTTCAAGACATTCGCGATCGGGGCCATGAGCCGGATTTCGAGCTGTTGTCGCTGATTCTCGACTATATTGATGCGTTTCCCGAGCGGCTTCATCACCCGAAAGAGGATAAGTATCTCTTCGCGCTCCTCCGCGCGCGGACCAATGAGGCGGATCGTGTCCTCGATGAGCTGCAGGCTGAGCATGCGAAGGGCGATGCGCTCATCCGCACGCTGCGACACACGCTCGCTCTCTATCGCGTCAACGGGCCGGCCGGATTCCCGGCCTTTGCCAGCGGGGTCGACGACTACGTCGACTTTCACTGGCGGCACATGCGCGCCGAAGAAGATATCATCCTGCCGCTCGCCGAACGTCTGCTGACCGAGGCCGACTGGCTGATTCTCGACGCCGCCTTCAGCGAGAACAGCGATCCGTTGTTTGGACCGAACCCCCAAGACACACTCCGCAAGCTCTTCCAGTTGATCGTGCGCCTCGCTCCGGCGCCCCTTGGTCTCGGCGGATCACCACCTCCTCATCGTACGCATGACTGACGGGCGAGGTGCGCCGCCGAGACGTCTCGCCTCCTGGGCCAGCTTGATGTTGTCCGCTCCGTCGGGTGCCTACGAGGCGCGGGCACCAAGACACCTGTACGTCGTGAACGCCGATGCGAACCGCGTGCCGATGATCGAGCCGGAGATGCTCCGATTCGGCCGGTCCCGTGTCCGCATCATCGGGCCGCGGCCACTCGACCGAAGGCACGGACACGGAGTGTTTCACAGGAGCTTGTGCCGGATCGCGTAGGCGACCGCTTCCAAACGGCTGTGCACGCCGAGCTTCCCGAACATGTTCTGCGCGTGGTTGCGGATCGTGGAGGGGCTCACGTGGAACTTCTCGGCCGCGGCCTTGGTGTTGGCGCCCTGGGCCATCAGCCGGAGCACCTCCAGCTCCCGCCGCGTGAGCGCGCTCCCCGCCGCCGGCCCGGCGCCGTTGACGGACGAGGCGAGACGCTCGTGGACGAGCGTGAGCAGCTCCTTCGTTGCCGTCACGTCGCGGCACAGGTGTACGGTCATCGTGGAGCCGTTCGGCCCGGGGAGGGGCAAGACGCTGATGTTCAGCCAGACAGGCCGGCCGGTCTTCGTCCTGGTTCGCATGTCGAAGCTCTGCACGGCCTCCCCCATGCGCACGAGCGTCGTCACATGGCAGCCGCGGTAGCAGAGGCGGTTGCCGTTGTCGTCGAATCCGGCGAACAGGTCGCAGCAGGGCCGCCCGACCGCCTCCCGCGCGGGGTAGCCGAGAAGCCCCTCGGCCGCTCGATTCCAGAAGACGATTCGCTCGTCGGCGCCGGTCACGAAGACCCCGTCGCCCGTCCGCTCGAGCATCTGGTCAAGGCCGTTCGATTCCCCTGACTTCATCTGTGCGCCTCCTCCCCGCTCCCGCGCTCGGCCGGAGACCTCACGAGGGGCGCTCCCGCCCCACCTCGGCGAGTCCGGATACGGGACGCGACGTGGCCGACGGCGTCGCGCCCGGACAACCCTGATGACGGTCGCCCCGCCGCGCCTGCTCCTCGGCGCGGCGGGCGAGCCGGTTCACATCTCGCCGAGAATTCCCCGGCCGGGTCAGCGGGACCCAACCACGAGCTCCCGAATCGAGCGGCCGAGGAGCTTCTCGGCTATCCCGAGTGCACGAAGCCGTCTTCCCGCCACACGTGCGGGCGCACAGTCGCGAATCAATGCCCGGCCGCCGGGCGCGAGCAGGCGGTCGCGCTCTCGCAGTAACTCGGGCAATCACAATATGCCGGCGTGCCGCAGCGGTTGGCGATCGTGGATCTGGCGGGCACGCGCACGAGGTGGTCCGGGCGCCGGCAGTAGGCGGCGACCGGGTAGAGCCACAGACGGTCCGCGATAACGGGAACGAGGTACGGGCACATGGCGGTCTCCTCCCCTTCAGGGGACGCCGGCCAGCTCCTGGAGGCGGCGCCAGTTGGCGAGCCGGTCCTCGCGGGCGGCCAGGAGCGCGGGCGAGGGGGACCCGTCGGCGCGGAACTGGCGGGCGAAGCGCCGCTCCGTCCGCGCGAACGTGACGAAGTCCGTCGGCTCGCCGGTCCTGGGATGTCGGTACCAGTCTTCCTTCACGTCCGGGTTGCCCTGCAGAGACAGGCGCTCGCGGATCGTGGCGCCGCGGCGGGGGTCGTGGGTGAAGAGCGGGAACGCCCGGGAGGCGACCGCGAGCTGCGCCTGCGCCGCCGCGCGGTCGTCGCCGATGCCGTGCTCGGGCTGGCAGGCGGTGTAGGCGATCACGACGGCGGGGCCCGGGAAGCTGTTGGCGTCGAGGATCGCCCGGTAGAAGTGGTTGATGTGCGCGGGCGTCGTCTGGGCGACGTAGACGTCGCCGTGCATGAGACAGATGAGGCCGAGTTCTTTGCGCCGCTCGGTCTTGCCCGGGACGGCCGGCCCCACCGCGGCCATCTTCGCCTCCTGGGCCAAGAACGACGCCGTCGAGACCTGCCCGCCCGTGTTGGAGTACACCTGCGTGTCGAGCACGAGCACCTTGATGTCCATGCCCGCGGCGAGCATCCGCGAGAGCGACTGGAAGCCGATGTCGTACATCGCGCCGTCGCCGCCGATCACCCACAGCCGCGTGGCCTGCCAGCCCCGCTGGTCCCACTTGGCGCGGACGCCGAGCGCGACGGCCGGCGCGTTCTCGAAGAGCGAGTTGGTCCACGGCACGAGGAAGGGATTGTACGGGTACGTGGAGCAGTAGACGGTGTTGCACCCCGTCGCGGCCACGATGCCCAGCGACTCCCGCCCGTACGCGAAGCCGGTCGCCGCCACCATCATCCGGATGGCGGTCGCCTCGCCGCAGCCCATGCAGGAGCCGGCGCCGCCGACGTAGAGCAGCGCCGTCTCGTCGGCGAGCATCATGTCGGCCAGCGCCTTGTCGTTGATGTACTCGCGTGGCGTGGGGCCGACGCGGCGGAAGAGCTGGAAGGCCTGGCGGGAGCGCGTCAGGAGCGTCTCGGTCTTCGGCACCATCCGGAGGGCGTGGTAGCCGAGGTCGGCGCAGACCTGGACGCACTCGGCGCAGCCCTTGCACTTCGTCGGGTCGACGAAGATCCCGAACAGCGCCCCGGGGAAGCCCTTCCGGGCGGGGACCTCGAAGTACTTGCGGGTGCGCGCCCACCGCGCGCGCAGGAACTCGCGCGCCTCCGGGTCCGCGACGGCGGCCAGCTCGGCCTCGACGCGGGGCTCGGGGATCGCCCGGCCCAGGATCGCCGTGTCGGGGCACTCGGTGACGCAGGTCATGCAGCCGACGCAGCGCTCGGCCGTGAGCTCCGGGAGGTCGGGCGCGAGATAGGAGAAGTCGCGCAGCGCGGCGGTGCCCGCGGGGATCAGGCTCCGCGCCACGCCGCTGTCGGCGGGCAGCGTGTGGGAGCCCGTGCCGGCCGCGTAGGCCCCGATGACGCGGGCGTTGAAGTCCGCCACGTAGGCCTCGAGGTCCAGCTCGAGCAGGTGGTCGGTCGGGAGACTCTGGTGCACGTCCTTCGCGAGCCCCGGCGTCTTGGTCCCGCGCCCGGACTCGGCCTCCGCCGGGACCGCCTCCAGCGGGTTGAACGACGACGGGTCGCTCATGCGCGGGTCTCCAAACGCCCCTCGGCGGCGGCGAACCCCAGCACCCGCACCATCTCGGCGAGCGCGAGGATGCCGATCGGGCGCTCGCCGCCGGGCGCCGGCTCGGCGACGACGAGGCGATGGATCCGCCGCGACCGGAGCAGCTCGAGCGCGGCCGCCAGCGGCGTGTCGGGCCGCACGGAGATGGCGGGCGCGCTCATGAGATGGCGCGCCGCCATGCCCCGCCAGAAGCGGAGGTAGGGCTCCACGAAGGCGGCGTTGACGAGGTCCGTCTTCGAGATGACGCCGACGGCCGCCCCGCCGTCCACGACCACGACCACGTCGACGTCCCCGGTGCGCAGGATCGCCGCCACCTCCTCGAGGCTCGCCTCCGGCCCGCACGTGGGCACCGGCTCGTACTGGCACTCCGCCACCCGCGGCTCAGACATGCGCGGGCGCCTCCACCTCGATCGCCTCCGCGAAGCCGCGGTGGACAGCGCGGAGGTTCTCCTGGATGACCGCCTCGCCCCGCTTACCGAAGAACTTGCGCAGCGCGCGCTCGACGCCGGCGAACAGCTCGGTCTCGCCCAGCCCCCGCCGCGCGACGAAGGGCGCCACCCGGAGGAAGACGCCGAGCAGGACGATGCCCTGCATCCGCTGCACGAGATCCGGCTGCCTCGTGGTCTCGCGTGCGATCCGGGCCGTGTCGAGCGCGAGGACGCGGAGGCCGCGCTCGCGGATCGCCGCCCGGGCGCGGGCGGGGACACGCGTCCAGATCGCCGCGGGGTCCGTCTCGTCGCACTGGATGAACACGATGCCCCCGGGCACGAGGCCGGCCAGCGGGTCGCCGATGTTGAAGGCGTTCACGTCGTTGAGCGGGACGAAGTCGACCCGCCCGAGCTCGGCGTGGAAGCGGATCGGCTCGTCGGCGACCGTCAGGTAGTAGGTGGTGGGGAGCCCCTTCTTCTCGGAGCCGTAGAGCGGGTAGGCCTGGACGTACAGGCCGAAGAGATCCCCGACGAGCGTGGCCATCACCCGGTTCGTGGTGACGGAGCCGAAGCCGCCGATCGAGTGGCCGCGGAGCGAGAAGGCGCCGGGCGGCCGCACGTCGGGGTCCTCGCGCCGGACGAGCGCGGCGGCGTGCGGGATGCCGAGCACGAAGTCGCGCCGCCCGCCGCGGGCCATCTCCTCCGCCGCCGCCACGAAGTCGCCCGGGCGGATGTCGCGGCTGCCCAGCCCGGCGCAGGCCGAGTGGACGACCGGGACCGCGGCCGGGGCCGGGTAGCCGTCGCGGCCGGTGGCAGCGTCGGCGAACGCCGCCTTCACCTCGAGGGTGAGCGGATTCGAGGCCGCGAGCGGGTTGTCGAGGCGCTCGATGACCGTGATCGCGCGGACCCGGCGGAGGGCGGTCACGATGTCGGCCCCCGGAAACGGCCGGTAGATCGTGATCCCGAGGACGCCGACGCGGAGCCCGCGGCTCGCCCGGATCCAGTCCGCCGTCGCCATCGCGGTCTCCACCATACTGCCGAGCCCGACGATGTCGAACTCGGCGTCGTCGAGCCGGTAGGCCTCGACCGGCGCGTACCGGCGTCCGGTCAGGAGCGCGTACCGGTCCATCGTGCCACTCAGGATTTGCGGGATCCGGCTGGTAAACACCCGCTGGCCGATCTTGCCCTTCATGTAGGCGTCCTGATTCTGGACCACCCCGGACATGATCGGCTTGTCCGGATTCATGAGATTCCGCAGCCGGGTCATCGCGTAGGGATCGCCGACGAACTCGGCCATGAGCTCGGGCTCCGGGAGCCGCACGTTCTCCACGGTGTGTGTCGTGAGAAAGCCGTCCTGGACGCAGAGGAACGGCGTCTCCGCCTCCTCCGCGACCCGCCGCAGGATCACCGCGAGGTCGACCGCTTCCTGGCAGCTCTTCGCGAACGCGATGCCCCAGCCACAGTCCGCGACGGCCATCACGTCATCGTGCCCGCAATGGACGTTGAGGGCCTGGGACGTCAGCGCGCGCGCGCCCACGTGGAAGACGGCCGGCAGACGCTTGCCGGCGATCGTGTAGAGCACCTCCTTCATCAGGACGAGACCCTGTCCCGAGGTGAAATTGGTGACGCGCCCACCGGCCAGCGCGAAGCCCTCGCACGTCGACGCCGACGAGTGCTCCGACTCCAGCTCCAGGAAGAAAAGCGGCTCGCCCCACAGGTTCTTCTTCTCGGCGGCCTGGGCAGCCTGGAAACCCGCCCCCATGTTGGTCGAGGGCGTGATCGGATAGGCACAGGCACCTTGGCTGATCTGGGTCTCCACCCAGACGACCGCCTCCGAGCCGTCCGCGGTGGCGGGAATACCCGGAAACTCGGGGTGCATGGGCATGCCAAGGGCATTGTCGTGCCGCTTGGCGGAGGAGGGCCATAAGGCGAACGGCCAATTTTCTTGAGGCACGCGTCCTAGACCGACGTGCCACCCCGCACGCCCCTTCCGACAGGGGCGGCGGGACTCCGTGGACGAGAGGAGAGCGACGGCGGGCTACCCGGTTTCGGGGAGCACGCAGGAGGGCGGTCCCGGCAAGGCGGGCCACGACACCCCGTCCGCTCCTGCCTCCGGCACGTCAGAGCAGGTGGCCGATGGACGCCCCGTCCTGCATCGCCTCGAACGCGGTCCGCGGCTGTGCACAGTCCCCCAGCTCGCAGACCGGCAGCGAGTCGGGGAGCGACGCGAGGAGATCACCGAGGCTTCGGGCCGGGACGAGCGGGCGGGTCGGCACGACCAGATCGATGTCCCTCAGGCGGAGAGACTGCCCGTCCTTTCTCAGGGTGGCGTCCTCGCCGGCCAGCGCCTCGACCGTGGTGCCGAGATGCACTGTCACGTTCCGGCGGGCCTGGAGGTCGGCGACGTATCGCCATCGCGGTCGCAGTCCGAGTTCCTCCGCGAGCTCGGTCCCGGCTTCCGCGAGCACGACGTCGGTGCCGCGCTCCGCCAGTACGTGCGCCACCCCGACTCCCAGCATGCCGCCGCCGATCACGAGCGCGGACCTGATCCCGGGCACGGCCCGCCGGAGCACCTCGAAGGCGCTCACGGCATGGCTCTCCATGATGCCGGGGATCGCCGGAACCCCGGGCTCGGCTCCCATCGCCAGGACCACCGCTTCCGGGTCCTCCTGCAGGAGGAGGTCCCCGGTCGCCTCCACTCCGAGCCGGATCTCGCCACCGGCATGCGCGACCGCCGCCGCCAGGTACGCGGCGAGGCCGGCCAGCTCGGCCCGCCCGGGCACGAGGCGGCTCAGGAGGAGCTGACCGCCGGGCTCGCGCGCCCGCTCGAGCACCGTTACCCGGTGGCCCCGCAGGGCGAGCACGCGAGCGGCTTCGAGCCCGCCGGGGCCGGCGCCGACCACGACCACGCGCCGGGCGCGTGCGGCCGGCCGGATCGCGGACTCGCGCTCCCGCGCCGTGTGGGTGTTGGCGAGGCAGAGCACGGGGCGGTTCCGGCCGAGCAGGTCGCTGCACGTGAGGCAGGCGACGCACGGGCAGATCTCGTCGAGCCGCCCCTCGGCGCTCTTGCGCGGCATCTCCGGGTCGGCGTGAAGCGCGCGGCCGAGCGTGACGAAGTCGGCGTCCCCGGCCTCGAGGATCCGCTCGGCCACGCTCGCGTCGCTGATGCGTCCGGCCACGCTGACCGGGATGCGGACGCGGCGCCGGATCTCGCGGCTCAGCGGTGCGAGGCACCCCGGGGCCATCTCCATCGGCTGGGCGATCCACACGGCGGACTCGTAGATGCCGGCCGACACGTCGAGGCCGTCGATGCCGGCCCGCTCGAGCGCGGGCGCGATCCGGCCCACGTCGTCGAGCGTGAGGCCCCCCTCGACGTGCTCGTCGCCGCTGATCCGGTAGAGCACGGGGACCGCCGGCCCGACGGCGGCGCGGACCGCCTGGATCACCTCGAGCGGGAAGCGGAGGCGGCGCTCGACGTCGCCCCCGTACCGGTCGGTGCGTCGGTTCGTGAACGGCGACAGGAACTGCCCGATCAGGTAGCCGTGGGCGCCGTGGATCTCGACGACGTCGAAGCCGGCCGCCACCGCGCGCCGCGCGGCGGCCGCGAACGCCTCGACCAGCGCCTGGACCTCGGGGATCGTCAGCGCCCGGGGCGTCTCGCCGCCAGCCAGCACCGTGCACGCCACCGGCGACGGCGCCACCGGCTGCCGGCCCGTCACGCGAGACGACGTCTCGCGCCCCGCGAACTGCAGCTCGGCCCCGACGAGCGCGCCGTGACGGTGACAGGCCTCCACCAGGCGCCGGTACCCGGGGATCAAGGAATCGTCGTGGAGCCCCAGCTGGAAGACGTGATTCTTCCCCGCCGGATCGACGTACATCGACTCGAGCAGGATGAGCGCAACTCCGCCCGCCGCGCGCGCCTCGCAGTAATCGACGTACCGCCGCGTCACCGCGCCCTCGGCGGTCGCCAGGTTCTTCTCCATGGGCGCCATGATGATGCGGTTCCGCAGCACCCGGCTTCCGAGGGAGCCGGGGCTGAAGAGGCGGGGAAACGCCGGCACGGAGGGGCTCAGCATTGTCCCCCCTTGGAGTGTCGGGCCGGTCAGGCCCGGTCCGGCAGCCGGCGCGCGCCGAACACCGGCTCGGCGTGCGGGAGCGGCGGGAGCTGCCAGGTACCGACCGCGGGTGGCTTGATGTCCCGATCGACCCGGACCTCCAGCACGAACGGCGCCTGGGCCCTGATCGCGTGCTCGAAGGCGCCCTCGAGGTCCGCGGCCCGGTCAACGCGGATCCCGTCGACCCCGCAGGCCCGGGCGAGCGCGACGAAGTCGGGGTTGTAGAGCTGCCCCGTGGCCTCCCGCGTGAAACTCGTCGCGATCTCGCGCTTGTGGAGCAGCCCCACCTGGATGTCGCGGATGGCACCGTACGCGAAGTTGTTCCAGACCAGCCACACGGCGGGAATCCCGTATTCGACCGCGGTGCACAGGACGTCCGGGCGCATCATGAACCCGCCGTCGCCGCACACGGCGACGCAGGGCCGGTCCGGCGCCGCCAGCTTCGCCCCGAGCACGCCCGCGACGCCGAACCCCATCGCCGAGAAGCCCCACGTGTTCAGCACGGTCTGCGGTCGGCGGGCCTTCCAGAACTGCACCACCCAGTTGTGGTGCACGCCCGAGTCGGGGACGATGATTCCGTCGTCGGGCATGACGCGGCGGAGGGCCGTGACCACGCGCTGGGGGTGGATCGGCGCATCATCCTCGGCCGCCGGAAGCCGGACGAAGTCCTCCCACTGCCGCTTCCACTTCCCGATGTCCTCGAGCCAGGCGTCCCGGCGCGCGGGCTCGCCGGGCGTCGCCTCCGCGAGCGCCAGCAGCTGGCGGAGCACGGTGCGCGCGTCGCCGATGATGCCGAGGTGGACCGGGTAGTTGCGGCCGATCTCCTGCGGGTCGATGTCCACGTGGATCAGCCGGGTCGGCGGGATGTTGAACGAGTAGCCCGGAATCCACGAGCTCGACGACCGATCATCGAACCGGACGCCCAGCGCGAGCAGCACATCGCACGTGCGCGCCGCCTCGTTTGCGGGGAAGGTCCCGTTCCGTCCGATGAAGCCGAGCGCGAGGGCGTCGGTCATGTCGAGCGTACCGAAGCCGTTGGGCGAGAAGACGACGGGGATGCCGAGCCGGCGGGCGAGGTGGGTGAGCTCGGCGCCGGCCGCGGACAGCGCGACCCCGTGCCCGACGAAAATCAGCGGCCGGCTGGCTCCCCGCAGCAGATCGAGCGCCCGCCGGATGTCCTCGGAATCGCCCCCGCTGCGCGAGCTGATACCCGAGCGCCACGCCTGCGGCTCCGGCAGGTCCACGGCCGCCTCCTCCTTGAAGAGATTGAAGGGGACGTCGAGGTTCACCGGGCCGGGCCGGCCGCTCAGCATCGTGGCGAAGGCCTGGCGCAGCGCCGTGGGCAGCATGTCGACGCGGGTCGGCTGCCAGCTCCGCTTGACGTAGGGCCGGAGGACCGCGGGGAACTCGGCCTGGAAGTGGCGGTACGTCTCCTGGAACGGCGCCCGGTTGAACTGGGAGGTCGGCACGTTCGCCGTCAGCGCGAGGAAGGCGGAGGAGTCCATGAAGGCGCAGGCCACGGCGATCGGGATGTTGCAGGAGCCGGGGCCGCAGGAGGTGAGGGTCACCACCGGCCGGTGGGCGACCCGGAAGTAGGCGTCCGCCATGTGGCCGGCGGTCTGCTCGTGCCGGGTGGAGATGGTCTTGATCGCGTCCGTGCGGTCGTACAGGGCGTCGAGGAGCCCCACGTTGCCGTGCCCGCACAACCCGAACACGTACGGGACCTTCTCCCGCACCAGGTACTCGACGATCAGCTCTCCGCCATTCATGGGAGTCCGCCTATTCGACGGGGGCGGGGAGGCCAGGCAAGGGGCGGGGCCGGTCTCGAACCGCCGTCTTGGCCGCGCTGCCCCCGAGTCCTACTGTCACCTCGCTGTCCTCCGGTGACGGTTCGGTTCTCCACGGTTGACGTTCCCGGGCCGGACCGGGCTGAAAATCACCTCGCGCGCCGTCGGAGACCCAGGCATGACGCTGCGCCCATCATTCCGATCTGAGGTCCGCTCATTCGTGTCGTCGGTATTTCGTGAGCCCCGCGCTCGAAGAAGCTCTTCGCGCAGTGTACTCTACCTGGCCTGTTCCTGGGGATCGACGGGCCTTCTCAGCCTGACCGGGTGGCTAAAATGGTCCCCTCACGCTGATGTACGCGAGTGGCGATCCCGAGACAGACGACCTATCCAGGCAACTCGAAACATTGCTGAAAAAGGCGGGATGGACTCGCTCCCGGGAGGGGGCCCTGTTCTTCGGGAGCCCGAGTGGGATCATACTCCAGGTGCGGGACGGGAGAAACCCGCCGATCCATGCGCGGCGGTGCGCCGCCATTTCCGCCCGGACCTCCAGCCGCAGACGGGCCGCATCCCGGTGATCCGCACGCTGAAGGCCGGCATCGATCTCCGGCGGCAACATGTTGCGTGCAAACTCCAAGGCCCGGGTCACCGGTAAACCAGCTTCTGAGACCCCTGCTCTGCCGCTGAGCTACACCGCCCCGAAGGCGCCGAGCCGCGTGCTACGCGACAGGGTACCTCAGCTCGACCCCGCTGCCTACGGTCCTCCGGACGGACGAAGACGACGCGGGCGGTGGCCGCGTGCCGGAAATTCGTGAATGACAGGAAACCCGTTTTGCTATAATTCCCGCTTGATTCCGACACTGGTGGTGTTTCTCGCGATGTAAATCCATGCCGAGCGCGGACGCCATGAGATCGGACCGGGAGGACTTCAGCGTGACCGAGGAAGTACGGACCCTGATCGGCGGCGACGACGACCTCGACGACGACGACCTGGACGACGACGAGGACGACGAGGACGAGGACGACGACCTGGAGGACGAGGACGAGGCGGACCTCGAAGACGAGCTCGACGAGGACTTGGACGACGAGCTCGACGAGACGGACGACGAGGACCTCGACGACGACGAAGAGGAGGAGGAGGACGGGGCGGACGACGAGGCGGAAGGGGAAGCGAGTAGTTAACCCGCCACACCCGGGGGAGCGAACTATGGCGCTGTTCACGTCGGCCGATGGATGGCTCTTCTTCATGCGGTGGTTCCACTTCCTCGCCGGCATCACCTGGATCGGCATCCTGTACTACTTCAACTTCGTGCAGACGCCCTTCTTCGCCACCGCCGAGCCCCCGGTCCGGTCGGGGATGATCGTCGGCAGCCTCGTCGGCCGCGCCCTCTGGTGGTTCCGGTGGGGCGCCATGTTCACCTTCCTGACGGGCTGGATCATCATAGGCCACAAGATGTCGGCCTTCGGCGGGCTGCGGGGCTTCTTCAACACCTCCTACGGCTGGGCCATCTTCACCGGCGGCACCCTCGGCTCGATCATGTGGGCCAACGTCTGGTTCGTCATCTGGCCCGCCCAGAAGGTCGTCATCGAGTCCGCCACCCGCGTGTCGAAGGGCGGCCAGGCGATCCCGGAGGCGGCCGCCCGCGGCCAGCGCGCCGGCTTCGCCTCGCGCACGAACACGCTGTTCTCCATCCCGATGCTGTTCTTCATGGGCGCGGCCAGCCACCTCACGCTCTTCGCCGCCGGCACCCGCGGCGGCAAGATCGGCATGCTGGTGATCGGCGGGCTGATCCTCCTCCTCGTGGAGCTGAACTCGCTCCTCGGCACCGCCGGCCCCACCAAGAAGATGCTGTCGACGGTGAAGGGGACCCTCTGGGCGGGGTTCGTGCTGACGGCGATCCTCTGGGGCCTCCACGTGGTGCTCTTCCCCCAGGCCTGACCCGGAGGGGGCCTCGACGGGCCCCTCCGATGCCCCCAAGAGCGGAGGTGCGCCGGCGCCGCCGGCGCTCGAAAAGGCTCAGTTCGACGCCTCCCCGGACGCGGGCGGGCTGCACCGGCGAGGGCCGACCGCCGACCCCGGTGGGACCGTTTTTACTCGGCGGCGAGGAAGGCGGCGAGGTCGGGGATGGACGACGCGAGCTGCGGCATCGGCGACATCAGCGCCGAGCCGTGCTTGGGCGTGTAGCCGGGCGGGTAGCCACCGCGGAGCAGGCGCGCCTCGAGCAGCTCGCGGGACGCTCAGGCGGGTGCGCGCGTGCTCGTTCGGGTGGTCGACGATCAGCCAGACGTCGGCCGCGCGGAACGCCCGGCGCGCCGACTCGGTGAGCGGGAAGCGCACGAAGTGGACCGCGCTGATCTTGCCGCGCTCCTCGTCGGAGTGGCCGGCCTCGAAGACGCCCGGGATCGCCTCGGCGCCCACCTGCAGCCGGACGTAGTCGCGGGCGTCGATGCCCATGAGCTTGTCGAGGATCGGCTGGATCTGCTCCCGGTCCTCGATCTCGATCATCATGGTCGCCGACAGCTCGCCCGGGCCCGGGATCAGCGAGTTGTAGACCTCGACCTCCTCGGCGATCTTCTCGGGGTCGACGATCCGCTCCACGCGGCACATCTCCTGGATCTGGAACTGGACGGTCTCCCGGTTCTCGAACACGAACGACAGGTACCGTCCCACCGGCACGCGGCGGCGGCGCTTCAGCTCGATCACGCGCGCCTGCATCCGCGGGCGGGCCGTCTCGTACTCGGAGAGGTCCAGCAGTTCGGACGCGTCAATCGGTCGCAAGCCCGTACGCCTCGGCGAGGATCTGGATGGGATGGCTCGGCGCCGTGCCCGTCCCCTGCGCGATCTGCAGCGCGGCCAGCGGGCAGTCGGTCGCCGTCCGGCTCGCGCCCGCCCCCCCGATCGCGTCGAAGAGCGGCCGGGCGACCTTGAGCGACAGCTCGTAGTACTCCTTCTTGAAGCCCCAGGTGCCGTCGACGGCCGAGCACTGCTCGATCACGGCCACGTCGGCGCCCGGAATCGCCCGCAGCACGTCGGCCGACTTGTGGCCCATGTTCTGCGCGCGGAGGTGGCAGGGCACGTGGTAGGCGATGCGGCCCGCGCCCTTCGGGAACCTGGTGTCGAGCCGCCCCTCGGCGTGGAGACGGGCGAGGAACTCGAACACGTCCCGCGTCGTCGCCGCCACCAGCCGGGCGTCCTCCGACGCGTCGAGCCACGGGTACTCCCGCTTCAGCATGTAGCTGCAGGTCGGGCCGAGCGCGACGATCTCGCGCCCTTCCCGCGCCGCCGCGGCCAGGCTCCGCACGTTGTCGCGGATCAGGGCCCGCGCCTGGTCCATGGCGCCGCCGTCCAGGTACGGCATACCGCAGCAGCGCTGGGACGGCAGCGTCACGTCGACCCCGTTCCGCTCGAGCACGCGCACGGCCGCCCGGCCGATGGCCGGCTCGTTGTAGTCGACCGTGCACGTGGCGAAGAGCGCGACGCGCGGAGCGCCGGCGGTGCCCGCCGGGCGCGCCTGCTTCCGGAACCACTTGGTGAACGTCTGGCGGTGGAACTTCGGCAGGTTCCGGTCCTTGTGGATGCCGGCCACCGCCTGCATGAACGCGCGGTGCACGGCCAGCTCGTTGGCCCAGTTCGACAGCGGCGCGGTGAGGCTGCCGAGCCGGCCCACCAGCTCGGTGTTCCCGAGCATCCGGTCCTGCACGCTCACGCCGTTCTGCCGGGCCTCCGCCGCCCGCGCCCGCAGCATCAGGCGCGGGAAGTCGACCCGCCAGCGGTGAGGCGGCGTGTAGGGGCAGTGGTTGTAGCAGAGCTTGCACTGGTAGCAGAGATCGACCACTTCCTTCACGTCCACCGCCGGCAGCTTCTCGACGGCGCCGTCGACCGCGTCGGCGTCGATCCGGTCGAACATCACCTTGAAGGACGGGCACAGGCCCACGCACCGCCGGCAGCCCGCGCAGACGTCGTAGACGCGGCGGAGCTCCGCGTCGACCTTGACCGGGTCCCAGAACTCCGCCGCGTCGACGTCCAGCATCGCCGGGCCTAGCAGTCCGTGGTTAAACTCTTCGCGTTCAGCACGCTCGGGCGGTAGTCCATGAAGTGGACAGGACGCCCGGCAGTGATCGCGAGACGCGCCAGAACCGCCGGGCGACCATCCAGACGCACGCGACGAGCATTCCGAAGG
>JACQCN010000247.1 GCA_016201575.1 Candidatus Rokuibacteriota bacterium
CGCGCAGGCCTTTGTGTTCCGCGGGCGCCCGACCCGCTGTGAGGTCGCCGTGCCCCCGCGGTCATTCCTGTCCTGACAGGGCGGGGGCATCAAGTGTAGCGCGGGGCGCGGGCGCGCGCAGATCGAAGTGGGGACTACCAGGCGATCGCGTGGGAGCCGCGGCGTGGGTCGGCGCCCCCGTGGCGGGTGCCGTCGGGGCCGACCAGGACCGCGCACACCGCGCCCGCGCGCCACTCCCAGTCCGGCCACGCGGTGACCTGGTGCCCGAGCGCCGCCAGCGCCGCGCGCGTGGCCTCCGGGATGCGGCCCTCGATCTCGAGCTTGCCGGGCGCCATCGTGTGGGGCCAGAAGGAGTCGGGGAAGCTGCGGGAGGCCACGCGCGGAGCCTCCACCGCCTCCTGGATCGACATCCCGAAGACGGCGACGTTCAGGAAGACCTGGAGCAGGGCCTGCTGCTGCACGTCGCCGCCCGGCGTGCCGAACGGCATCAGCAGGCGGCCGTCGCGGAAGGCCATGGCAGGCGCCGGCGTGAGCCGCGGTCGCTTGCCGGGCGCGACGACGCTCGGATGGGCGGGATCGAGCCAGCCCTGCGAGCCGCGCGGCGACACGACGCAGCCGACGCCGGGCACCACCGTCGCGTCCACGTTGGGATCGCTCGGGGTCGCGGAGAAGCCGTTGCCCTCGGCGTCAACGACCGCGACGTAGCTGGTGTCGAGCGCGCCGTTCAGCGTGGGCCGGCCGGGCTGCGGCCACGCGCCGCCGCGGCGCTCGCGCACCGCCGCCAGCGCGTCCGGATCGCCCGCCGGCGGCATCGCGGGCCACGCCTCGCGCTCGCGCACGAGGCTCCGGCGCGCCCGCGCGTAGCCCTTGGCGAGCAGCCCGTCCGCGGGAACCTTCACGTGGAACGGGTCGCCGTAGAACGCGTCGCGGTCGGCGAACGCGAGCTTGACCGCCTCGATCAGCAGGTGCAGGTACGCGGGCGAGTTGTGGCCCAGCGCCCGCAGGTCGTCGGCCTCGAGCAGGTTGAGCATCTGGAGGAGCACGGGCCCCTGGCACCAGAAGCCGCACGCCGCCACCTCGTACGCGCGGAAGGTCGTCGTGAGCGCGTGCCCGACCTCCACCTGGAACGACGCCAGATCCTCGTAGGCGAGGAGCCCGCCCTGGGCCTGGTGGAACGCCGCGATCGCGCGGGCGATGTCGCCCTTGTAGAACGCGTCGCGGGCGGCGGCGATGCCCGCCGCGCGGCTGCCTCCAGCCGCTGCTTCGGCCCGCATCATGGCGCGGAAGGTCTGCCCGAGCTCGGACTGCACGAGCACCTCGCCGGCGCGGAGCGGCCGGCCGTCCCGCAGGAACAGCGCGGCCGATGTCGGCCAGCGCCGGTAGGCCGCCTCGTTGCCGGCCATCAGGTGGCCCGAGAAGCGCGAGAGCGGGAAGCCGCGCTCGGCGCACTCGAGCGCGGGCGCCACGGCGTCGGCGAACGACGTGGTGCCCCAGCGCGCGAGGGCCTCGAGCCAGGCCGCCGGCGAGGCGGGGACGACGGCGCGGGGCACGCCCGGGGGGATCTCGCCGCCGAAGCGGTCGCGGAAGTACTCGATGGTGAGCGCGCGCGGGTACGGTCCGACGCCGGAGACCTGGTAGGTCTCGCGGGCGGCGGCGAGGTGGACGAGGATCGGCGCCACCCCGGCCGGGCTCACCATCTCGGGATGGACGACGCCGAGGCACAAGCCGGCCGCGACGCCGGCATCGATCGCGTTGCCCCCGGCGGCGAGCACGCGCGCGGCCGCCTGGGCGGCCAGCGGGTGCCCGGCGGCGACGGCCCAGCGGCCGCCGATCACCTCGACCGTGTGGGTCGGGGTGAACGGCGCACTCGGCTGCGAGGGAGCGGCGTCGAGCGTCATGCGCGCCAATGGAACCACGCGCGCGCACGAGCGTCAAGAACGCGCCCCTGTGCTACCGTACCCTCATGCTCGGGCCGCCGCTGATCGGGGTCACGACGTCCGTCACCACCGGCAAGGAAGGCGAGCGCGCGGTCCTCAACGCGGCCTACGCCGCCGCCGTCCAGCGCGCGGGCGGCGTGCCGGTCCTGCTGCCGCCCCAGCTCGAGGACCAGGCCCGCGCCGAGATCTTCGCGCGGCTCCAGGGCGTGCTCCTCACCGGCGGCGGCGACCTCGATCCCGCGCGCTTCGACGAGCCGCCTCACCGGACGGTCAGCGGGGTGTCCGCCGCGCGCGACCGGATGGAGATCGCGCTGGTCGAGCACGCGCTCGCGCGGCGGCTGCCGGTGCTGGCCATCTGCCGCGGCGTCCAGGTGCTGAACGTCGCGCTCGGCGGCAGCCTGTATCAGGACCTGCCGAGCGATCCGGGCACGCCGCTCCTCCACAGCCAGGAGGCGCCGCGTGACGAGACCACTCACCGCGTGCGGGTGGTGCCGGGGAGCCGGCTCGAGGAAGTGCTGGGCGCGAGCGAGCTTCACGTCAACAGCTTCCACCACCAGGCGATCAAGCGGCTCGGCCGGGGGCTCGCGGCGGTGGCCTTCAGCGAGCCGGACGGGGTGATCGAGGGCGCGGAGCTGCCCGACTCGTCGCGCTTCGTCCTCGGCGTGCAGTGGCACCCGGAAGAGCTGGAGCCGCGCGAGAAGACGGCCCAGCGCCTCTTCCGCGCGCTCGTCGACGCCTGCCCTTAGCCTGCATTATTCACGAACGTCGACGCCCGGCGGCGGGCGGGTCCTGGCGCGGCAGGCCGGCCCGTCCGTCCTCGCTCGATACCCCACTCGCTGCGGGCGGGCGGGCCTGCCTGCCGCGCCACCCGCCCGGTTCCCCGTGGTGCCCTTCGTGAATACTGCGCGTTAGAGATCGAAGGGGGCGTTGCCCCCCTTCCGAACGCCCCCCAAGGATGGCGGCGGCGAAGCCGGCGCTCGAACACACAGGTCAGGGCGACACGTTGGCCGCCATGGGGTCAGGGGCCCGGGCGGAGAGGCGCGTCGAGGACGTCGCGCACCGTGCGCGCCAGCGACTCCGCCGTGAACGGCTTCTGCAGGAAGCGGGTGCCGAAATCGAGCACGCCGTGCTTTACGATCTCGACCTCGCGCAGGCCGCCGACCGGCCGCTACGGCCTGCGCGTCCCTCCGGCCCCGGCGTCCTGGGCTCCGCCACCGCGCCTACGCGAGCTCCCAGCGAGACGGCTCGCCGGAGACGACCCGCTCCTTGACCCGTCCCTGCTTCTCGAGGGCGCGGAGGTGCGACTGCACGGACATCGCGGCGGCGCCGTGGAGCGCGGGGGAGACGCCGACGTAGACGTGGGCGACGATCTCGGGGATGGTCGCGCGGTCCCCGGCGAGGGCGGCCAGGATCTGGCGCTCGCGCTCGAACCGGTGCTCGACGTACTCGCGGAGCTTCGCTGGCGCGTCCTCGATGACGGGGCCGTGGGCGGGGTAGATACGGGCCACGTCGAGCTGCTGCAGGCGCCGCAGCGAGGCCATGTAATCGGCGAGGTCGCCGTCGTCCGGCGGGATCACCGTGGTGGACCCGCCGAGCACGACATCGCCGGTGAAGAGCGCCTTCTCCTCGACCAGGTAGTAGCAGAGGTGATCCGAGGCGTGCCCGGGCGTGTACAGCGGCACCAGCGTCACCCCATCGCCCCGCACCACCTCGCCGTCGCGAAGGTCCTCGATCGGCTCGGGAAGCGCGGCGTCGCGATGCCGCATCTTCGCCACGGGGAGGCCCGGAAAACGCGCGCGCAGGGCCGCCACGCCGCCCATGTGGTCACGGTGCCGGTGGGTCAGGAGCACCCGCGCGGGCCGCGCCCAGCCGCGACTCTGCAGGTAGCCGTCGAGGAGCGCGACGTAGCCGGCCGCGCCGGCGCCGGTGTCGATGAGGATCGGATCGCGCGTACCCACCAGGTACGTGTTGGTCCCGGGCGCGGTCATGAGCCCGGGGTTCAACCCGAGGGTTCCGGAAGCAGCGCTCCCAGGGCTCTCCCATCGTCGCGAAGAGCGAGCCCGTGGCCACGTCGAACCACTCGAAGAAGCGCGGGTAGAAGGCGATCCCGGCGGGATCGGACTCGCCCCAGCGAACCGGCAGCGTCAGCGAGTGCTTGAGCAACTCAACCCGCCGCGCGGGTGTCCGAGCGGGCGATCTCGGCGAGGGGTCCGAGCAGCGCGTCGGCGCTGATCGGCTTGGCGATCACGCGGTCCACGTGGCGGCTCCGCTCGTCGGCGGCGACCCCCTCGCCCCACCCCGTCAGGAGGAAGACCGGGATCCAGGAGGCGCGCGCCTTCACCCACTCGGCCACCGCCCAGCCCGTCATGCCGGGCATGCCGAGATCGGTGACCACGAGATCGACGCCGGCCGGGTCGAACAGCGCCATCGCCTCCGCGCCCGAGGTGGCCGTGATCACGGCGTGGCCGTACGCCTGGAGGAGGTCGGCGAGCGCGCGGAGCAGGCGCGGGTCGTCGTCGACGAGGAGGATGCGGCGCGCCTGCTCCGCGGGGATCGCCCGCGGCGGGGTGGCCGCGGGAATGATCTGGTAGGGGCTGGCGACGAGCCGCAGGCGCACGGTGGTGCCGATGTCGGGATCCTGCGCGACCGTGACCGCGCCGCCGTGGCGCTCGACGATTCGCCGGACCTCCTCGAGGTCGCGGGCGCCCGCCCCGGTATCGCTGACGTCGACGAACACCCAGCCCGAGTCCTCGGCCCACGCGCGCAGGCCCAGGGCGCCGCCGCTCGGCATGGCCGCCACCGCGCTCAGGATCAGCCGTACCAGCACGTCGCGCAGCTCGACGAAGTTCGCCTCGACGGGCGGCGCCGCCTCGAGGTCGCGCGCGACCGCGATCCGGATGCCCCGGCGCTCGGCGTCGTCGCGCCACCGGGGCTCGGTCAAGGCGAGGGCCTCGGCGGCCAGCGGCTGGAGCGCGACGGGGCCGACGGCCGCCTGCGGCGGCTGGGCGAGGAACTCCTGGAGCTGGCGGACGGTGGCCGCCGCCTCCAGCGCGACCTGCCGCACCACCTCCAGGCGCCGGCGCGCCATCGCGTCCGGCGTCTCGCTGATCAGCAGCTCGGTGTAGCCGAGGATCACCGCCAGCGAGTTGTTGAAGTTGTGGGCGAGGCCGCCGACGGTGTCGCCGAGGGTGCGGAGGTTCCGGGTGCGTGCCAGCTCGTCCTGCAAGGGCCCGAGGCGCTGGGCCAGCTCTTGCGACCACACCCGCAGGCCGTAGAAGGAGCGGTGCATCTCCGCCTTGAGGGCGTGCAGCCGCGCCGCGATCACGGAGATCTCCTCGTGACCGCTCAACATGGGCGCCGTGAGGCCCGGGGTGGACGCGCGGCTCCAGAGGCGACTCAGGAGTCGCTTCATGCCGCTGATGATAGGGTGCGGCTACAGATTAATCAATTGGGCGACGCGCTCGCGATGGTACGTCGCGTCGCCGAAGGTGAACTCCGAGCTCTTGGCCCGCTTGAAGTAGAGATGCAGGTCGTGCTCCCACGTGAAGCCGATGCCGCCGTGGAGCTGGATGCCCCCCGCCGAGACGCGACGGTAGGCGTCGCTGACGTAGGCCTTGGCCATCGAGACGGCCAGCGCGGCGTCGGGAGCGCTCTCGTCCACGGCCCACCCGGCGTAGTAGGTGATCGACTTCGCGTTCTCGACCTCCACCAGCATGTCGGCGGCCCGGTGCTTCACGCCCTGGTAGGCGCCGATGGGCTTGCCGAAGGCGACCCGGATCTTCGCGTACTCGGTCGTCATGTCGAGCACGCGCTGGGCGCCCCCGCACATCTCCGCGCACAGCGCCACCGTGGCCCGCTCCACCACGCGGGCGAGCGGCGCCCAGCCCTTGCCCTTCTCGCCGAGGAGTGCTGCGGCCGGGACGCTCACGCCGGTCAGCGTGACCTCGCAGAGCTTGCGCGTCTGGTCCATGGTGGGCAGGAGCTTGACCTCCAGCCCCTTGGTCGCCCGCGGCACGAGGAAGAGGCTCACGCCCTCCTCGGGGCTCGGGCCCTGGGCGGTGCGCGCGGCGACCACGACCGCGTCGGCCAGGTGGGCGTCCAGGATGAAGAGCTTCGTGCCGGTGAGCGTGAACCCGCCCGTGCTCGCGCTCGCGGCCAGCGTCACGCCCTGGGCGTCCCAGCGCGCGCTCGGCTCCGTCCACGCCAGCGCCACCTTGGCCTCGCCCGCGGCGATCTTCGGGAGCCACTCCTTCTTCTGGGCCTCGCTGCCGGCCTCGAGGATCGCGAGGCCGCCCAGGAGCACGGTGGAGAAGTACGGGCCGGGCATCGACGCCCGCCCCATCTCCTCCATCAGCACCACGACGTCGACGAAGCCGAGGCCGACGCCCCCGTAGGCCTCGGGGAAGATCAGGCCGAGCCAGCCCTGCTCGGCGAGCTTGGCCCAGAACTCCGGCGTCGTCCCCTCCGGGGTCGCCATCATCGTGCGCACCAGCTCCGACGCGCACTCGTTCTCGAAGAACTTCCGCGCCGTCGACCGCAGCAGCTCCTGCTCTTCGCTGAACCCGAAATCCATGTCTGTCTATCCCTTCGGGAGGCCCAGCACGCGCTCGCCGATGATGTTCTTCTGGATCTCGGTGGTGCCGCCCTCGATGGAGTTGGCCCGCGAGCGGAGGAACGTGTACTGCCAGAGGCCGCCCTCGACGGCCCACTCCGTCCCCTTCATGAGCTGCGAGTACGGTCCCTGCATCTCCATCGCCAGCTCCTGCAGCCGCTGGTGCGTGTCCACCCAGCCCATCTTCCCCGTCGAGGCCTCGGGCCCGGGCAGATCGCCCTTCAGGAGCCTGGTGATCGCCCGCGCGCCCGTGTACTTCAGGCACTCGGTGTCGATCCAGAGCTGGGCGATCTTCTGGCGCATCACCGGGCTCTTGGTGATGCTGGCGCCGTGCTTCTCGAGCCGCCGCGCCATCTCGATCAGGCCGTCGAGGCCGATCCGGAGCCGCACCTGGAGGCCGAAGCCGAGGGCGAACCGCTCGTACATCAGGGTCGTCATGCCGACCCCCCAGCCGTTGTTCACGCCGCCCAGCACCTGCGACTCGGGCACGCGCACGTTGTCGAAGAACACCTCGTTGAACTCCGCGTCGCCGGTGAGCTGGCGCAGCGGCTTCACGGTGACGCCGGGCGCGCGCATGTCGAGCAGGAAGTAGGTGATGCCCTTGTGCCGGGGGGCGTCGGGATCCGTGCGGGCGAGCAGCATCATCCAGTCGGCCACGTGGGCGAGCGACGTCCACACCTTCTGTCCGTTGATGACGAAGTGCTCGCCGTCCTTCACCGCGCGCGTCTGGAGCGAGGCGAGGTCGGAGCCGGCGTTCGGCTCCGAGTAGCCCTGGCACCAGATGTCGTCGCCGGAGAGGATCTTCGGCGGGTAGCGACGCTTCTGCTCCTCGGTGCCGTAGGCGATGATCGTCGGGCCGGCCATCCCCACGCCGAGGATGTTGAGGACGGGCGGCGCCTTCGCCAGCGCCATCTCCTCGTGCAGGATGACCTCCTCCATGAACGTCAGCCCGCGGCCGCCGTACTCCTTGGGCCAGGTGAGCCCGATGAACCCCGCCTGGTGCAGCTTCCGCTGCCAGTCGCGCAGCAGCAGGTAGGCCTCCGGCCGCGGCACGTCCGCCGAGGCCATCACGCGCGCCGTCCAGTCGCGGGGCATGTTGGCGCCGAGCCACACTCGCACCTCGTCCCGGAATGACTGCTGTTCCGGAGTCAGCTTGAGATCCATGGTCCCTCCCGATCGGGCGGCGCCTCGATGACTGAACGACGATTCAGCGCCATTCTATGGGGCGGCTCCGAGCGAAGTCAAGGCAACTGGCGCCGGGGTAGTGGGTCAACTCAAACTGACCCACTACCGGCGCCGGCGCCGCGAAGCCGCCCGGCGTACAATCCGGGCATGCCGGGCGTCGAGGCGGTCAACTACTACTTCCGGAAGGCCGCCCGCGTGATGGACCTCCCGGCCAGCGTCCAGAAGCTCCTGATCACGCCCTACCGCGAGGTCAAGGTCGAGCTGTCGATCACGCGCGACAGCGGCGAGCTGGCCACCTTCACCGGCTACCGGATCCAGCACGACCGGAGCCGCGGGCCGATGAAGGGCGGGCTCCGCTACCATCCGACCGTCGATCTCGACGAGGCGCTCGGCCTCGCCTCGCTGATGACGTGGAAGACCGCCGTGGTCAACCTCCCCTACGGGGGCGCCAAGGGCGGCATCGCCGTCGACCCGCAGACCCTGTCCCCGGGCGAGCTCGAGCGGCTCACGCGCCGGCTCGTCGACCAGATCCACGACGTGATCGGGCCTCACACCGACATCCCCGCGCCCGACGTGAACACCGACGCCCAGGTGATGGCGTGGATCATGGACCAGTACTCGCGGATCCACGGCTTCTCGCCCGCGGTGGTGACCGGCAAGCCGGTCGACCTCTTCGGCTCGCGCGGGCGCGAGGAGGCGACGGGACGCGGCGCCGTCTTCGCGCTGGAGGAGTACCTGCGGGACGCGGGCGCGGGCGAGGTGCGCGGCAAGACTTTCGCCGTCCAGGGGTTCGGCAACGTCGGCTCCTG
>JACQCN010000046.1 GCA_016201575.1 Candidatus Rokuibacteriota bacterium
TGTCAAGGTAAATATCGGCCCGCCGTGGCTAATTACATGTCAACCTTCTGGGGTCGACGACCGCGGCAATATGCTGATTTCCCGTGACTTCTTGGGAAAAGTGAGGCGGGAACTTCGGGTTAGACCGGATCATTCCCGAAAGGCTCACGGGGAGTCGGGCGGGTGGCCCGGCAGGCAGCCCTGCCCGCCCGCAGCGAGTGGGGTATCGAGCGAGGACGGACGGGGCTGCCTGCCGGGCCAGGACCCGCCCGCCGCGCAGCGCTGACGTTCAGCCATCGCCAGTCAGGGCCACGGAACCGCTTCGCGTTCTCGTCGCGGACGATCACCAGATGGTGCGTCACGGGCTCCGGGCGATCCTGGCCCGGAGCGAGTTCGAGCTCGTCGGAGAGGCCGCCGACGGCCGCGAGGCGATCACGCTCGCCGGATCGCTTCGCCCGGATGTCGCGGTCCTGGATATCGCCATGCCGCTGGCGAACGGCATCGAGGCCGCCAAGGCCATTCGGGACCTGCCGGCCTCGTGCGCTCCGCGGTGCGCCGCGGCCTCATTGCCCCGTAGCCGGAGCCGCGGTCGTAGTATCCTCCACGGTGCGCGACCCATCAGCCCACTGATGCGCGCGGACGATCTCTGGCCCGTCGGGGCCCCGGAGGGGTCCGATTCGCACCTACGTCGCCGCCCGTCTCGGCATCGCGGTCATCACCCTACTCGGGATGTCGATGGCGATCTTCGTGCTGATGCGGCTGGCGCCCGGGGACATCGTGGACGTGCTGTTCACCGCGGGCGGCTACGTGAGCGAGGCCGACCGGCGCGTGATCACGCACGAGCTGGGCCTCGACCGCCCGGTCTGGCTCCAGTACGTCCAGTGGCTGGGCGACATCGCGCGCGGCGACCTCGGCAAGTCGTACCGCTACGACCTGCCGGCCTGGCAGATCGTGAAGCCGCTGATCCCGGTGACGGTGGAGCTGGCCGCGATCGCCATCGTGGTCGCGGTGCTCCTGGGCGTGCCCGCCGGCGTCATCAGCGCGGTCCGCCAGGACACGTCCCTCGACTACGGGCTCCGCCTCGTCTCCCTCGCCGGCCTCTCGATGCCCTCCTTCTGGCTCGGCATGGTGATCATCCTGGCCCTCGTCTCGTGGACCGGCTGGATCCCGCCGGTGACGTACGTGTCCGTCCGCGAGAACTTCCCGATCCACCTCGTGCAGTTCCTGCTGCCCGGCCTCGCCGTCGGCTACCGCTCCTCCGCGCTCCTCATGCGGATCACGCGCTCGACCGTGCTCGACGTCATGCGGGAGGACTACATCCGCACGGCCGAGGCCAAGGGGCAGAGCGGGCGCGTGGTCATCTGGCGCCACGCCCTCGCCAACGCGATCCTGCCGATCATCACCGTGATCGGCATCGAGTTCGCGTTCCTGATCGGCGGCCTCGTGGTGACGGAGACCGTGTTCAACCTGCCGGGCGTCGCCCGCTTCCTCGTGCAGGCCATCCTCTGGCGCGACTACCCGGTGGTCCAGAACCTCGTGATGTTCATCGCGGTGGTGGTGATCGCCTCCAACCTGCTGGTCGACCTCCTGTACGCCTGGCTCGACCCCCGCATCCGCTATGCCGACTAGGGGCGCCGTCGCCAGCCTGGAGCCGGTGGCGCTCGGCCTCCCCACGCCGAAGGCGTCGGTTCTGGCGACGCTCGGGCGATTCTGCCGGCGCAAGCCGCTGGGCGCGGCGGGCGGGCTCCTGATGCTCCTGATGGCGCTGACCGCGATCCTGGCCGAGCCCCTCGCGACCCACGACCCGATCGAGACCGACGCGGGCCACACGCTGAGCCCGCCGGGCGCGGGCCACTGGCTCGGCAGCGACCATCTCGGCCGGGACGTCTACAGCCGGATCGTGTTCGGCGCGCGCGTGTCGCTGACGGTGGGCCTCGTCTCGACCGTGCTCGGCTCGCTCCTGGGCGGGCTGATCGGGCTGCTCTCCGCCTACTTCGGCGGCGCGATCGACCTGGTCTCCCAGCGCGTGCTCGACATCCTGCAGGGCCTGCCCCTCCTGGTGCTGGCGCTCGTGATGTCGGCGGCGCTCGGCCCCTCGCTGCCCAACGTGATCGTGGCCATCTCGGTGCCGATCATTCCGCGGGCCGCCCGGGTGATCCGGGCCAGCGTCCTCGCCATCCGGGAGATGCAGTACGTGGAGGCGGCGCGCGCCCTCGGCGGCGGGCATTCGCGGCTGGCCTTCCGCCATATCCTGCCCAACACCATGGGCCCCTTCATCGTGCTGGGCACGGCGCAGCTCGGGAGCGCGGTCCTGGTGGAGGCGGCGCTCTCGTTCCTGGGCCTGGGCGTGCCCGAGCCCTTCCCGTCGTGGGGCCGCATGCTCTCGGTGTCCGCCGCCGAGTACGCGCAGAAGGCCCCCTGGCTCGTCCTCTTCCCGGGAATCGCGATCAGCCTGATGGTCTTCGGCTCGAACCTGCTCGGTGACGCGCTCCGCGACACGCTGGACCCCCGGCTCCGCGGGAGCGGGGCGCGATGACCGAGGCCGTGCTCGTCGTCTTCACGGCCTGCTGGATCGCCCACGCCGTCCCGGTGCCCACCGCCGGCCACTGCGAGGCGCTCAAGCCGGACCTGCTGCGCACGCTGGCGGTGGTCGAGCCCTACGTGATCTTCACCGCCGCCTGCTATCCCGTGGAGACGGACCTGCGAGCGCTGGAGCACGAGCGGGCTGGAGACGCTCGCCTGCATCTGGCCGCCGGTCACCGACCCGCGCGGCGCCGCCCGCTGATGCGAGACCTCGGCGATGGGGAAGTCGACCTCGGCTGAGCGCTTGCACTCCTTGGGGATCACGCGGTCAGCACCCGGTTACCACATTTCTTGTCACGTTAACGTGAGCATTACGACGTTGCCTTCCGCACGACCCGATAGCGCGCGTCGCGGCCCCGGCGAACGATCTCGAGCCACCCCTCGCGTCGCCACCGGTTCATGACGGCAGGGCGTCGTGGCAGCCTTCGTGCCAGCCGGCGGAGCTTCGAGCCAGCGCATCGTAGTAGCTGTCTTTCGTCTGCTCGACGAGGCGCTCCAGACTGATGTAGCGGCCGACCTCGTAGCCGTGGTGATAGAGCGCGAGCAGGGTGAGCAGGCGCGACACTCGGCCGTTGCCGTCCCGGAAAGGGTGGATGCAGAGGAAGTCGAGCACCAGGCACGCGGTCGCCAGCAAGACCGGGACGCCCCGCGGTCCGACGGCCTCGCGAAAGGCGAGGCACAGCTCCTCGGCAGCCGCCGGCACCTGCTCGGGTGGAAGCGGCCGGAAGCGAACCTCGCGCCGGCCGTCGGGGAACACCGCGACGACGTCGTTCTGCGTGCGCTTCCACTGCCCGGCGTCGCCGCTGGTGCCGCCCTGGGCGAGCGCGTGAAGACGCTGAAACGTCGCCGGCTCGACGGCGATCTTCGCGTGGTGGGCGTGGACCCAGCTCAGCGCCTTGCGGTAGCCGACGATCTCTTCTTCCGAGCGGTCGCGAGGGCGAGCATCCCCCAGAACGAGCGGGCGCAGGCGCTGGCGTTGGACGGTCACGCCCTCGATGCGGTTGGACGACTCGGTGCTCTCGACGAGGGCCAGCTCCCGCAGCGCCTCCAAGACCTGGGGCGACTGGCGTTTGTAAAGCTCCTGCCGCCCCTTGCTCTCGCCGAGCGCCTCCGCCAGCCAGAAGAGCGATAGGGGCGGCTGGACCGCGTCAAGGCGCTTCCCGCGGAACGACATCATGGCGTCGGCTCGCCCGCTCTGTACGGCGGCTCGGGCTCGCGCACCCGCATGGGCTGCGTGAGCGCATCGATGCCGAGCCAGTAGTCCTCGACCTTCTTCACCTCACGCCACGCGAATCTTGCGGGGTCCTTGATCGGCTCCTGGAGTTCCGCGGTCGCGTCGCAGTGGGTGACGACATAGAGCCAGTAGCAATCGCGCCGATCTTCGGCGACGCGACGCTCGTTGGGAGTTAGCAGAATCGTGCCCGTCGCTGCCCCGATCCCCTTCACCTCGATCAGCCGCAATTCGCCGCTCCGGGTGTCCAGACTGGTCAGGTCATAGCCGAGATTCTGCTCGTGCACGTCGGCTACGGCGCGTCTTTGCGCGCGCTCGTGCTCGATCACAACCCGCATCGCGATGACTTCGGTCTCGGGGTCCGAGGGTAGGCGCTTGATCTCGGGCTTCGCGGCCTCCGGATGCGGGAACACGAGCGCGCTGGCGATCCGCTCGACGTCCTGGAGTGAGAGCGCGCGCTCGCGGCCGAGATCCTCTCGCCGCCGCTCGCGCCGTTGCCGCAGGGCCGACTGGCGCTCTTCCGCCTGGGTGAGGTTGCCGGCTGCTCCCTCCACGCCGCGCTCCTTCTCCTCCATGAGGCGGCCGATCAACCGGTCCTCGCGCTCGATCAGCTCGGCGAGGGACAGCTCGACGTGCGCGGCGATCCGGTCAATCTCCGCCGTCCGCTCCGTCTGGACCTCCTCGAGGAAGGGCTGGAGTGCCTCGTGGTGTAGCCAGCTCAGCGGCTCCGACTCCGAGGCCACCGCGGGGGCCTCTGCGGGCGCCGGCGCCGGCTGGAGATTGCCGAAGACGCCGACCTCATGGAGCCTCGGCTCCGCCCCCTGAGATAGCCGGGCGACGAACAGGCGCTCGTGGATGACGGTCCCGAGTCCGTCCACCACCCGCGCGCGGTAGACGTCGAACCGAGCCGGCGTCATGGCCTCCAAGTCGTAAAAGCACGCTCCGCGGGCGAAGTCCGGCCTTGCTTGAGCAAGGGCGTGACGCCGGAGCGCGTCGAAGAGCGGGTGGCCCGGCGTCACCCACTCCAGATGCTCAGCCTCCGCGGTCTCACGATCCGTCGAGAATCGGGGATAGCGAGCGACGAGAGGCGGAAGCCGCCAGTCCGGGTCGCGCTCGTACTGCCGCAGGCCGCTGGGCACCGCCGCGGGGTCGAACGTGTGAGGCAGCGCCCTGACCTCGCCCAGCGTCATCGGCACGCGTGGCGCGGCGTCCCGAAGAAACCGGGCGATCGTCTCGGGCACCACGCGCCGCTCTTGTGCCCGCGCCCGCCGCTCGATGAGCATCTCCATATTCAGCTTCCTCGACGCGAGCCCCTCAAGCGCGTTCCGGCAGATGGCGCGGAAGCTCTCTTCGTTGACGTTTCGCAGCATGCGCTCTTCGAGGTCCTGCTCCGCCAGACGGCCCGCGTAGTAATCGCGGAGGTTCGCTCCATGTGCGCCACCGGCAAGATCTCGCCCACGACGTTGAACACAGAGTCATCGTCGAGCGCGTCCCGGATCTCCTGGAGCTTGGCCAGGAGCTTCTGGAGAACGCGGCCCTCGATGGTGTCGATCGCAACGAAGTTGAAGATGAGGCAATCGTGCGTCTGCCCGTAACGATGGATGCGGCCCATCCGCCGGTTCTCGCGGATGAGCAGGCCGGCCATGATCGTCTTGCCGGCGCCGGCGTCGTCCGCCAGCAGGAACCGCACACGCGCGAGCTTCAGCAGGTAGTCGTAGACCGCCTCGAGCTGATGCGGGAGCGGATCGACGCGCGACATGGACAGGCCGAAGTATGGGTCGTACTCCCACGCGATCCCGAGGGCGTAGGCTTGGAGACCGAGCTTCAATCGTCCGGCGTCTCCGTTGTAGGAGCAGGACGGGGACAGGATCGTGAGGGTCGCGAGCTGGTCCTTGGTCAGCGACACCCGGCGGAACTGCTGGCTCTTCGTGCCCACCAGCCCGACCGTCCACGCCGACGGACAGTTGGGCGCCACAGTCTCCACCCGCATGGGCTCGCTGAACAGCGGGCCGCTGAGGATCTGGCCTTCCCGGGGAACGTCGGTGGGCGGCATAGCCAGTGTGCTGGATTATAAGGTGGTCTGCGTCTGAATGTGGCGGCCGAAGCGCGGCGGACTCAACTGCTACGACAGGACGGATCCGGCAACAATATACTTGGCTCAGTAGGCGATCCCGCGACGGTCGGGCTCGAGCTCGAGCAAGCGCTGGCGGGTCGTGTGGAAGAGGCTCCGCCTGAGCTGGGTCGCTCGCGCGCCTCCGCCTCGCGGCGCTCGGCGGCGCAGGGGCACTCGCTGAGCCAGCTCCGCCGGCCGAGACCGAGCGGCAGCTCGAGGGTGAAGGCCTCGCGGGGCCGGCCGCAGTGGCCGCAGACGGAAGCGTCGGGCACAGGCGACCGGCCACTACCTAGACCTCGACGCGCTCCCCGTCCTTCGCCGGCCGGGCGCGCCAGCCCAGCTCGCGCGTGATCGTCTCCGCCAGCGCCGTGGCGGCCTCGGGCTCGCCGTGCACGGTGTAGGTCATCGCCGGCGGGCGCCGGAAGCCCTGCAGCCACCGCAGGATCTCGTTGCGGTCGGCGTGGGCGGAGAGCGCGTCGGTGGCGAGAACCTTCGCCTTGACGGGGACGTCCTGGCCGAAGATCCGCACGGTGGCGGCGCCGTCCCGGAGGAGGCGCCCGCGGGTACCCACCGCCTGGTAGCCGGCGAAGAGCATCCGTCGTGCGCGCGTCGGGAAGCAGGCGCTGCAGGTGATGGAGCACCCGGCCCCCCGTGGCCATGCCGCTGCCCGCGATCACGATCACGGGCCCGGCGAGGTCGTTGAGCCGCTTGGAGTCCGGCACGGTCTGGGAGAGGTGGAAGCGCGGCGGCACGAACGGGCGATCGCCGGCGGCCGCGACCCCGGCCGTGTCGGCGTCGTGCTCGTCGGCGTGGCTCGCGTAGATCGCCGTGGCCTGGATCGCCATGGGGCTGTCGAGGTAGATCGGCAGCTTCGGGATCCGGCCGGCGGCCTCCAGCTCGCGCAGCAGGTAGAGGATCTCCTGCACGCGGCCGATGGCGAACGCAGGGACGAGGAGCCAGCCGCGCTCCCGGTCGGCGCGCGTGACGGCCTCGGTCAGGATCGTCGTCCCGTCGTCCTTCGGATGGAGGCGGTTCCCGTAGGTCGACTCGATCAGCAGCGTGTCCGCTTCGGCGACGGGCTCCGGGTCGCGCATGATCGGCACGCCGTACCGCCCGAGGTCGCCCGAGTACACCAGGCGGCGCGCACCCGCCGTCACGTGCACGACCGCCGCGCCGAGGATGTGGCCCGAGACCGAGAAGCTCGCCTCCACGCCGGGAGCCGGCGCGAACGGCGTCTCGAACGGCACCGGCGAGACCAGCCCGAGGGCGCGCTCGGCGTCCTCGACGGTGAAGAGGGGCAGCGCCGGCTGGTGCCGCGTCGCGCCGGCGCGGTTCCGGTGCTCGGCCTCCTCCTCGTTGAGGTGGGCCGCGTCGGGCAGCATGATGCGGAGCAGGTCGGCCGTCCCCGGCGAGCAGTGGATCGCCCGCCGGAAGCCCTCGCGCACGAGGCGCGGCAGGTAGCCCGAGTGGTCGATGTGGGCGTGGCTCAGCACGACGGCGTCGAGCGCGGCGGGATCGACCGGCGGCGGCGCCCAGTTCCGCTCGCGCAGCTCCCGCAGCCCCTGGAACATGCCGCACTCGAGCAGGACGCGCGCCCGGTCCGTCTCGAGGAGGAACTTGGCGCCGGTGACGGTGCCGGCGGCGCCGAGGAATGTGAGCGCCGGGCTCACGCCGACGGCGACCTGTCCGCCGGCGCTTCCGTCTTCGGCATCGGCATGACGGGCCAATCGAAGGTCTCGGTCACGGCCCCGTCGACGCCCGCCTGCACCAGGCGCGCGACGTCGAGCCGCGACTCGGCGGCCCCGATGGCATCCGCGGTCATCCGGGTGGCGGGGTGGAGCGGCACGAAGAGCGTGCAGCAGTCGGCGTCGGGCTCGATCGAGATCTCGAACGTGCCCAGGCGTTGGGCCTGCTCCGTGATCTCGAGCTTGTCCATCCCGATGAGCGGCCGGAAGACGGGCAGCCCGGCCACCTCGTCGATCCGCGCGATGTTCTCGAGCGTCTGCGACGCGACCTGGCCCAGGCTCTCGCCCGTGGTGAGGGCCAGCGCCCCGTGGGCGCGCGCGATCGCCTCCGCGATCCGCACCATCAGCCGCCGGTACACGACCACGCGCGCCGGCGGCGGCACCGAGAGCACTACCTCGCGCTGGATCTCGCCGAACGGCACCAGGAAGAGCCGCGAGTGGTGCTGCCACTCGGTCAGCCGGTCGACGAGGGCGCGGGCCTTGACCTGGGAGGTCGCGGGCAGATAGGGCACGCTGTGGAAGTGCACGAAGAGCACGCGGCAGCCGCGCTTCATCATCCGCCAGGCGGCCACCGGCGAGTCGATGCCGCCCGAGAGCAGGGCCGCGACGGTGCCGCTCGCGCCGACGGGCAGGCCGCCGGGCCCGGGCTGGCGGTCGAGGTAGAGGAACGTCTCGTCCGGCAGTACCTCCACGTGGATCGTCAGCGCGGGGCGCTCGAGGTCGACGCGGGTCCGGGCGCGCGAGAGGACGAAGGCGCCGAGCTCCCGGTTCAGCTCGACCGAGGTCAGGGGGTAGGACTTGAAGGCCCGCCGCGCCGTGATGCGGAACGACTCGAATGAGCGGCCCTCGATGAGCCGGGCGATGACCGCCTTCATCGCCGGGAGCGTGGAGGGCACCCGCCAGGCCAGCGCGTAGTTGGCGATCCCCAGCACCCGCGCCATCCGCTCGAGCACGGCCTCGGGCTTCTCGTGGTGCTCGAGGTCGAGGAGGATGCGGCCCGGGCGCTGGACGACTGTGACGGGGGGCAGGTCCGCGGTGGCGCGGGCCAGGTTGCGGGAGAGGTGGCGCAGGAAGAGAGGCCGGTTACCGCCCTTGAGGCTGATCTCGTGGTAGTGAACGACGATGCAAGGCCGGAGCCGGGCCACCTACCTAATATACGCCGCCGGGGAACGAGCACACGTCCGCCAAGCGTCCGCACGCCCTGTACATCTTCACCCCGCCGAAGGGGAACCCGAGGATCCCGTCCGTGACGGCCCAGCTCCGCCCCCGCGCCGTCGTCTCGAACCCGGGCTGCCGGAACGGCGTGGAGCCGTCCAGCCGGCGCGTCAGCGGCCCGTCAGCGGCCCGTCAGCGGCCCCTCCTGGCGAATGACCAACCGTTTGGTCGTGGTGTATCATGCGACCCGCCGGAACCGGCGCAGGGCGGGGCATCCCGGCGCCCCCCTGCCGGGAACCGCGAAGGAGACGCCATGGCCAAGCCGATCATCTCCGCCGACTCCCACGTCACCGAACCCGGCGGAACGTACGTCGATCGCATCGACCCGACGTATCGCGACCGCGCGCCGCGCATGGTGCACGACTCGAAGCTCGGCGACATCTTCGTCATCGACGGGATGGACAAGCCGATCCCGATGGGCCTGGTGGCCGCCGCCGGCAAGGACGCCCACGAGCTGTCCCGCTTCGGCGTCAAGTTCGAGGAGCTGCACCGGGGCGGGTGGGATCCCGACGCGCGCCTCGGCGACCAGGACCGCGACGGCGTGTCGGCGGAGGTCATCTACCCCACGGTCGGGATGATGATCTGCAACCACCCCGACTTCGACTACAAGAAGGCGTGCTTCGACGCCTACAACCTGTGGCTCGCGGAGTTCTGCTCCGCCCATCCGGAGCGGCTCATCGGCATCGGTCAGACGGCGATGCGCTCGGTGGAGGAGGGCATCGAGGATCTCCGGCGGATCAAGGCGCTCGGCCTCCGCGGGGTGATGATGCCGGGGAACCCGGCCGTGAGCGACTACCACGACCCGATCTACGCGCCCTTCTATGAAGCGGCCGTGGATCTCGGGCTCCCGTTGAGCTTTCACATCCTGACGAGCCCGCAGGACACGTTCAAAACGCGGGGCCCGAAGCTGAACGCCTTCATGTCGATCATCCGCGGCTGCCAGGACATCATCGGGACGTTCGTCCTCGGCGGCGTTTTCGAGCGCCACCCGCTCCTGCGTGTGGTGTGTGTCGAGGCGGACGCCGGCTGGGTGCCGCACTACATGTACCGCATGGACCACGCGTGGGAGCGCCACCGGTACTGGCTCCCGGCCGGGACCCTGTCCAAGCGCCCCAGCGAGTACTTCCGCGAGAACGTCTACACCACGTTCCAGGACGACTGGGTCGCGGTCCAGGTGAAGGACCTCTGCAACGTCCGCCGGCTGCTCTGGGCGAACGATTTCCCCCACAGCGACTCGACGTGGCCGCGCTCGCAGGAACTGCTGCGCAAGCAGGCCGGCCATCTCACCGAGACGGAGCGCAACCTGCTGCTCCACGACAACGTGGCCGAGCTGTACGACCTCGACCGCCGCTGAGGAGGGGGCCATGACGTACGACCTCAAGATCACGGGCGGGACTCTCCTCGACGGGACCGGGCGCCCGGCCGGGCGCGGCGACCTCGCGGTCCGTGACGGGCGCATCGTCGCCGTCGGCGAGGCGCCCGGCGCCGCCCGGCAGACGCTCGACGCGGGCGGGCTCGCCGTCGCCCCGGGGTTTATCGACATCCACACGCACTACGACGCCCAGGTGCTGTGGGACCCGAGGCTCACGATCTCGCCGTGGCACGGAGTGACCACGGTCGTCATGGGCAACTGCGGCTTCGGCGTCGCGCCCACCCGGCCGGAGCATCGCGGTCTCGTCATGCGGACGCTCGAGAAGGTCGAGGGGATGAGCCTGGCGGTGCTGGAGTCGGGCCTGAGCTACGACTGGCCGTTCGTGACGTTCCCCGAGTACCTCGACGCCCTCGAGGCGCGCGGCCCGCTGATCAACGTCGGCGTCATGATCGGCCACACGCCGCTCAGGCTCTTCGTCATGGGCGAGGACGCCACCGAGCGGCCGGCCACCGAGGCGGAGATCGCCCGGATGCGGGCGATCGTCCGCGAGGCGATCG
This sequence comes from Candidatus Rokuibacteriota bacterium, assembly GCA_016201575.1. Lineage (GTDB taxonomy): Bacteria > Methylomirabilota > Methylomirabilia > Rokubacteriales > CSP1-6 > AR9. The sequence continues at coordinate 10,796 of JACQCN010000046.1, forward strand.
ACGCGGGCGCCGTCGGATTCGCGACGTCGAAGGCGGCGACGCACGTCGGGTACGGCGGCAAGCCGGTGCCGAGCCGCGCCGCCGACCTCGCCGAGATCCAGACGCTGGCCGGCGCGCTGGGCGAGGCCGGCCGCGGCATCGTGCAGGCCACGGTCGGCCGCGAGCTGTTCCTCGACGAGTTCGCGGCCATCGTGCGGGCGACCGGCCGGCCGCTGACGTGGACGGCGCTGCTGGCCGGGATGGCCGGGTTCGCGGGACCGGCCGGCCACCGCGAGATCCTGGCCCGCTCGCGCGAGCTGGCCGCGCAGGGGCTGCCGATCGTCCCGCAGGTGACCTGCCGGCCGCTCAACTTCGAGTTCCAGTTCAAGGAGCCGTTCATCTTCGAGTCCCTGTCGCTCTTCCGGCCAGTGTCGGCGGCGGACTTCGAGGGCAAGATGCGGATCTACGCCGACGCCGACTTCCGCCGCGCCTTCAAGGAGCGCGCCGCCCGGCCGCAGCCCGGGTTCGCCGGCAAGTGGGACCGCACGTGGATCGCGTGGTGTCCTGGCGATCCGTCCCTCGAAGAGCGCACGGTGGCGGACGTGGCGGCGGAGCGCGGCGTGCACCCGATCGATCTCGCGCTCGATCTGGCGCTCGCGTCGAAGCTCGAGGCGCGGTTCCGCATGGCCGTCTTCAACGACGACGAGGACGAGGTGGCCGCCCTGCTCGCCGAGCCGGCGACCGTGCTCGGGCTCTCCGACGCCGGCGCCCATGCGAGCCAGCTCTGCGACGCCTGCTTCTCGACGTACCTGCTCGGCCGGTGGGTCCGGGAGAAGGATGCGTTCACGCTGGAGGAGGCGGTCCGGATGCTGACCTCGCGGCCGGCCGAGGTCTTCGGGATTTCCGACCGCGGGCGGCTCGAGGTGGGTCTGGCCGCCGACGTGGTGGTGTTCGACCCGGCCACCGTTGCCGCCGGTCCTCTCCGCCGTGTCCGGGACCTACCCGCCGGCGGTGACCGCCTCGTCGCCGAGGCGCGGGGCATCGAGGCTGTCATCGTCAACGGCACGGTCGTGCGGCGCAGCGGGAAGGACCTCGTCGGCCCAGGGCGGCGCCGGCCTGGCCGAGTGCTGCGGGGCGGCCACGCCTGACGTCGGTCGCGGAGACGCGAAGGAGTATCGTGGACTTCCACCTCTTCATGTACGCGACCATCGGCCGGCGGCAGGAGCTCGAGGCCGGCATGGCGGGGCAGCGGCCCGCGTGATGCCGCGGTTTGGAGGAGCCTGAGCATGGAGCGCGCGACCCAGGCGCAGCTCGCCGTTGAGCTCCGAGCGGCGCTCGAGGCGGGTGAGGGCCGGGAGGCGTCGCCATGACGCTCGCCGTCCTCGACCACTGAGGGGCCCATGGCGACGATCGCAAAGGACGCGCTCCACACGCCGCTCTGCGACCTGCTCGGCATCCAGTACCCCATCTGCCAGGCGGGCATGGGATTCGTGGCGCGCTCGGACCTGGCCGCCGCCGTGTCCGAGGCGGGCGGCCTCGGCGTGCTGGCCGCCGCCCACTGCACGCCGTCGGAGCTGCGCGCCGAGATCCGCCGCGTCCGGGACGGCACCAACAGGCCCTTCGGTGTCGATATCCTGTTCGCGACGACGCAGGGGGCCGGGGAGGAGGTCGAGCGGTTCACCGAGATGGCCCGCGGCTGGATCGACGTGACGCTGGACGAGCGCGTACCGGTCCTGATCGCGGGGCTCGGGACGCCGGGGCCGGTGACGGCCGAGGCCCATCGGCTCGGCATGAAGGTCATGGCTCTCTGCGGCAACGTCAAGCAGGCGCGCGATCACGCGGCCGGCGGCGTGGACGTGATCATCGCGCAGGGCCACGAGGCGGGCGGCCACACGGGGCGCGTCGGCGGGCTCGTGCTGGTGCCCGCGGTGGTCGACGCGGTCGCGCCGCGCCTCGTCCTCGCCGCCGGCGGCATCGCCGACGGCCGCGGGCTCGTGGCCGCCCTGGCGCTCGGCGCGGCGGGGATCTGGATGGGCACCCGCTTCATCGCGACGCGCGAGGCGTATGGCCACGACAACTACAAGCGCAAGATCGTCGCCATCGACGAGGAGAGCACCGTGGTGACGCGCGCCTCGTCGGGCAAGCCCTGCCGGCTCATCCGCAACGACTTTACGCGCGCGTGGGAGAAGCGCGAGGCGGAGATCCAACCCTTCCCGGTCCAGTTCGAGCGCGTGGGCAAACCCGCGTCGATCCGCGCCCGCGAGCAGGGCGACATCGAGAACGGCAGCGCCGCGTGCGGGCAGAGCGCCGGCCTCATCCATGACGTCCGGCCCGCGCGCGAGGTCGTCGACGCCGTCGTCGCCGAGGCGCGGGCGGTGCTGGCCGGGCTCGGGGCGGGAGGCTGAGGCCGTGGCGAACAGCAAGCCGGCGGGCAACAAGCAGACCGACATCATCGCGGCGGCCGCCCGGCTGTTCAGCGACAAGGGCTACCACGCGGCGACGGTGCAGGACATCGCCGACGAGGTCGGTATCCTCAAGGGCAGCCTCTAC
>JACQCN010000248.1 GCA_016201575.1 Candidatus Rokuibacteriota bacterium
ACGACGAGGATCCCCGAGCGGGCGGCGGTCATCGCCCGATGGTGTCGCGGACGGCGGCCAGGATCCGGCGGGTGGCCTCCTCGAGCGTCCCCTGGACCACGCAGCCGGCGGCGTTGGCGTGGCCGCCGCCCCCGAAGCCGGCGGCGATCCGGTTCACGTTCACCTCGCCCTTGGCGCGCAGGCTCACCTTCACCGGGCCGCCCGGCCGCTCGCGGAGGAGGACCGCGACCTTGGTGGTGCCGATCGAGCGCGGATAGTTCACCAGGTCCTCGGCCTCGATGAACGTGTCGGGGACGAGCCCGGCGGGCAGCGCGAGCCAGGCGATCCGCCCGTCCTCGCTGACCTGGATGCGCGAGAGGACCTCGCCGAGCTGACGGAGGGCCTCCGGCGGCCGGCGCTCGTACACCTGGTTCGAGACGAAGGCGGGCGGCGCGCCCGCCGCCACCAGCTCCGCCGCGATGCGGAAGGTCTGCGGCGTCACGTTGGAGTACCGGAACGACCCGGTGTCCATGTGGATCGCGGTGAACAGGTTGGTGGCCATCCCCGGCTTGACGGGGAGCCCGAGCGCGACGATCAGCGCGTAGACCAGCTCGCCCGTCGCCGCCGCCGACGGATCGATCCAGTTCACGGTCCCGTAGCGGCGGTTGTCGGGATGGTGGTCGATGTTGACGATGGCGGCGGCGCTCCGGCGCGCGCCGTCGATCAACCCCTCGGTGCGGTCGGGGTCGGGGCAGTCGGTGAGCACCGCGAGGTCGTAGCGGCCGTCGATCCGCGGCAGCACGCGGTAGCGGTCGGACCCCGGCAGGAACCCGAGGGACGCGGGGACCGGATGCGGCCCGCCGTAGTCGACCAACCACCCCGCGTCCTCGAGCGCGGCGCCGAGGGCCAGCAGGGTGCCCAGCACGTCCGCGTCGGGATGCACGTGGCCCAGCATGAGCGCCCGCCCCGGCGGGCGCCGGAACGCCGCGCGGATCTCGTCGGGGACCGGCATCACGGGGTCAGTCATGCTTGAGCTGCTTGAGCAGGCTCTGGATGGTCGCCGCGTGCTCCATCGAGTGGTCGGCCCGGAAGTCGAGGGTCGGCGTCACCCGCAGGTCCAGGTGGTGCCGGAGCCAGTTGTGGATGAAGCCGCGGGCGCTCTCGAGGGCGGCCAGCGAGGCCCGCCACTGCTCCTCGTTGCCGAGGACGGACACGAACACCTTGGCCTGCCGCAGGTCCGGCGACGTCTCCACCTCGGTCACGGTGACGAAGCCGAGGCGGCGGTCCTTGAGCTCGCGCTGGAGGAGAAGCGAGATCTCCTCCTTGATGAGCTGGTTCACCCGGTCGAGCCGCTTGCCCTGCATCACCGTATCTCCACGGTCCGGTCGATGACGTAGCCGTCGCCCTCGACGCTGGCCTCCACGAAGTCGAGCGCCTTGTCGACGACCTCGTTGGCGTGCCGCGAGTCGTGGGAGACACACGCGACGGCCAGCGTCGCGCGCTGCCAGGAGTCGTGGTGGTCCACCTCGGCGATCGACACGTCGAAGCGGTTCTTCACCTTGTCCTTCAGGCCCTTCAGGATCTGGCGCTTGCCCTTCAGGGACCCGACCTCGGGAAGGTGCAGCTCCAGCATGCCGAGCGCCACCCGCGCCGCGGACACCGCCGCCCCGCTACAGCGTCCGGGCGACTTCCTCGGTGGTGTACGCCTCCACGAGATCGCCCAGCTGGATGCCGCCGACGCCCTCGACGGTGAGGCCGCACTCGAGGCCGGCCAGCACTTCCCGGACGTCGTCCTTGAACCGCTTGAGCGAGGAGATCGTCCCCTCCCCGAGGACCGTGGCGTCGCGCCGCACGCGGGCCTTGGCGCCCCGCACCATCTTGCCCTCCTGCACGTAGCTGCCGAGGATGTTGCCGACCTTCGACACCATGAAGATCTGGCGCACCTGGGCCCGGCCGAGGGGCACCTCGCGGATCTCGGGCGCGAGCATGCCGGAGAGCGCCGCCTTCAGGTCGTTGATCGCCTCGTAGATGATGTTGTAGCTGCGGAGGTCGACGCCCTCGGCCTGCGCCTGGCTGGTGGCCTTCGGCTCGGCCTTCACGTTGAACCCGAGCACGATCGCGTTGGACGCCGAGGCCAGCATGACGTCGCTCTCGGTGATGGCGCCCACCGAGCTGTGGATCACCTTCAGCTTCACCTCGTCCGTGGACAGGCGCTCGAGCGCCTCGGTCAGCGCCTCCACCGAGCCCTGGACGTCGGCCTTGAGCACGAGACGCAGCTCCTTGACCTCGCCGGTCTGGATCCGCGCGTGCAGGTCCTCGAGCGTGACCCGGCTCGTCGCGCGGCCCTTGATCCGGTCGCGCTCCGCCCGCATCAGGGCGATCTGGCGGGCCTTGCGCTCGTCGGCCACGGCGACGAGGGTGTCGCCGGCCGAGGGCACACCGGACACGCCGAGGATCTCCACCGGGTCGGACGGCCCCGCCGACCGCACCTTCTTGCCGGTGGGGTCGAGGAGGGCCCGGACGCGGCCCGAGTGCGAGCCCACGACCACCACGTCGCCCTCCTTCAGCGTGCCGTTCTGGATCAGCGCGGTGGCGACCGGGCCGCGGCCGCGGTCGAGGCGGCTCTCGACGATCACGCCCTTGGCCGCCCGGTTGGGGTTGGACTTCAGCTCGAGGACCTCCGCCTGCAGGGCCGTCATCTCCAGGAGCTGGTCGATGCCAGTGCCGGCCTTGGCGGAGGTGCTGACGAAGATCGTCTGCCCGCCCCACTCCTCGGGGATGAGCCCGAGGTTGGCCAGCTCGCGCTTGACGCGCTCGGGGTCGGCCTCGGGCTTGTCGATCTTGTTGACGGCGACGACGATCGGCACGTTCGCGGCCCGGGCATGGTTGACGGCCTCGACCGTCTGGGGCTTGACGCCGTCGTCGGCGGCC
>JACQCN010000286.1 GCA_016201575.1 Candidatus Rokuibacteriota bacterium
ATCGAGAGCGACCGCGGCCGCGGCGTACACGCGCTCGAAGCGCGCCCGGCCGACCGTCATCGGGCCTGCGAACACCGGGATGGGCTCCTCCCCTCGCCGCTCTCCCCGCTCGATCGCCACCCGCAGCGAGGGCGGTGCCGCTGTCTCCCGGGCGAAGCGGACCGTGACCTCGTGAGCGCCGAGGAGCGACCCGTACGGGGGAGGCTGTCCGTCGACCGTGACCGCCACCGGCTCGGAGCCGACGGCTACGATCCTCACCAGGGTAGGCTCCGGCAGGACGATCGCGCCGCGCCAGACGGCGCGGAACGGCAGCGCTTCACGGCCGGGCACGCGGAAGAACCGCCGGTTGTTGAGGAAGAGCCGGGGAAACGAGTCGGCGTCGAAATCGAGCGTCCGATCGACGCGGTGGTACAGATCGGGCGCGACAACGTCGTCGGGGGAGCCGACTCCGCGGATCGAATATGCCGCCTCGAAACCCCGGGTCGGGAGGAGCGCCGCGACGGAGCCCTTGACCAGAACCAGCCCCACCAGCACGGCGGCGACGGCGAGCGGCATCCGGCTGCAGGGCGGCGGCAGCGCCAGCCGTGCGAGGGCCACCACCAGCGCGGCGGCACTCAGGAGGGACAGCGGGATCCCCGGCAACAGCGCGTGCGACGCATTGGGCACGAGCACGTAGGCGACGGCGAGGGCGGTCGTCGCCGTCGCGAGCAAGCGGTGGTTTCGCGGGGCCGGCATCACGCTCGGCTCCGGAACCGGGTCGACTCCCACCACGTGGCCGGATGGCCGGCCAGGAGGCAGAGCGGCAGGACGAAGGCGAGTCGGAAGCGGACGAGCAGGCCGACCGTCGGCACCGTCAGGCCGAGCGCGGACGCCAGGACGAGCGAGTACGCAAGGATGCAGGCCGCCAGCGCCGGCTCCCGCCGGACCGCCCGAGGCCCCCCCCACGCGACGACGACGAGGAGCGCCGCGATCAGCCCAGCTTCTGCGGTCGACAGGGCCCGGAGCGCGCCGGTGGCGCCGGCGCCGCTAAAACGGGTGAACGGGGTCGGGGTCAGCGCGGCGTTGAAGAGCGCCGTGGGCAGGTAGCGGACGACCGAGAGCGTGTCGCGCAGCTCGACATCGGCGTCGATGTTCGACGCGCCCCCGTACTCGAGCAGCGCGCTCCGCTGCTTACGGATCGAAAAAATGCTGCCGAGGGCATCCCAGAACGTGCTCGATGTCTCGGGCCTGGCGGGCCTCGCACCGTCCGCTGCCGGAAAGAGTGTGCTGGTCGCCGGCCGTGTCTCGTCGACTGAGTGGCCCGGCGCCGCGCTGGCTGCGCTCCCGTCGCCGCCCCCTCCCATCTGCCGCCGGAGCTGCTCGAGAGCGCGGCGGGCGGCGGCATTGATCGCCTCGTTCGACTCGTAGTGAACCGACGCCGCACCGCGCAGTTGCCAGTACGCTCCGTCCACGTCCCCGATCGACAGCATGTACCGGGCCAGGCGCAGGTGGCTCTCCTCGCGGTCGCGGGGCTTGCCGAGCCACTCGGGGTTGACCAGGCCGCTCAAGAGCACCGCGGCCGCGAGCCCGACGACGAGGCTCGCCGACCGGGCTGCCTCGGACCGGGCGCCGCGCGCGAGGCCGACGAGCACTTTGACGGCGGCGGCGAGCCCGATGGCGAGGACGAGGGCGACGCCGACGTAGAAACGCAGCCGGAAGATCAGGAAGAGCGCGAGCGCCTGCTCGGCGCCCCAGCCGAGCGCGGCCGCGCGGCGCGCACCCTGGAACCGGTGAAACCCGAACAGGAACGCGATGATCAGGAAGATCATGGGCGCGTCCTTCAGGAGCTGCGTCGACCAGAGCACGAGCGAGGGCCAGAAGGCCACCAGCACGGCGACGAGGCGCCCGCCTCCCGCCCCCCAGAGGGCCCTGCCCAGCAGGAACGCCAAGAGGACGCTCGCGCCCGCGGTCCAGATCTGACTGAAGATGACGTAGTACGGGTGCGGGCCGAAGCACCGGTACGCGAGCGTGACCAGCAGCGGGTAGTCGGGCGAGCCCGAGACGAACGGCAGCCCCAGCCCCGCGCGGAGGGCGACGGCAGCGCCGCGCGCGTACTCGTGGAAGTAGGCCGAGTCGGGGGAGAAGACCCAGAAGCCGCCGCCGATCTGGAGTGGGCCGAACAGCGGCAGCGCCCGGGCGGAGACCTCGTAGAGGGCCACGGCGAGAGCCGAGCGCAGGAGGGCGCTGGCGACGACCACCGCGGTAGCAACGCGGTCACCGGCGGCCAGGAACGAGCCCGCGCCGAGGGCGGTCATGCCGCCGAGCCAGAAGAGCGCGAGCGACACGCCACGCGGCAGCGGCAGCGCCGCGAGGACGACGAGGGCCAAGCCGAGCGCTCCCGCGAGTCGTGTGACGCGCCCCTCCCTCCCCCCCACCCCGAAGCCCCCCGGCCTCGGGGCGCTATTCGCGCCTTCCGGATCCATCCGGAAGGGGGCGCCGCCAGGCGGGCAGCTGCTCGAGCCATAGCTCGAGCGTCAGCAGCGACCAGAGCAGCGCGCTGTGATCGGCCCGACCTTCGAGGTGGGCGTCGACGAGCGAGCGCACGTAGGTCGCGTCGAGGTAATCGCGGAGCCTCGGGGTCGGCTGGGAGAGGACGTCCCGCACGACCTTCTGGAGGTTCGTGCGGAGCCAGTACGCCATGGGCACGCCGAACCCCATCTTGCCGCGGCGGCGGATCTCGCCGGGCAGGAGGTCGGCGAAGGCGCGCTTGAGAACGACCTTGCTCGTCCCGCCCGAGAGCTTCATGCCGTCGGGAACCGTCGCGGCGTACTCGACGAGCGCGACGTCGAGGAGCGGCGAGCGCGCTTCGAGGCCGTGCGCCATCGTGCACCGGTCCATCTTCACGAGCAGGTCGTCGAGCAGGTACGTCTTGAAGTTCAGGTAGAGCAGCCGCGAGAGCGGCGAGCACCCCTGGATCCGCTCGAGGTGCGGGCCGAAGTAGTCGCTCTGCCGAAGGCGGCTCTCCGCGAGGAGCTCCGGCCGGAGAAGCCGGTCGAGCGCCAGGTCGGCCGTCCCGAAGCTCTCCGAGAACCGCTCGTAGAACGGGAGCCTGGCGCTCCGCACGAACCGGCTCAGCCGGTCGAGCCGCGCGCGCCGGTCGGCCGACCGCGGCAGTCGCGAGAGGAGCGCCTCGCCCAGGCGGAGCGCGGCGTCCGGGAGGCGCTCGGCCAGCAGCGTCGCGTAGAAGCGCCGGTAGCCGGCGAACAGCTCGTCTCCGCCGTCGCCGTTCAGCACCACGGTGACCTTCTCCCGGGCCAGTCGCGAGAGCACGAAGCTCGGGATCGCCGACGAGTCACGGAACGGTCCGTCGTGATGCCAGATCAGCGGCTCGAGCAGATCGGCGGCCTCGGATTCGACGACGTACTCCGTGTGGTCGGTGCCGAAACGGCGGGCGACCGCGCGCGCATGCGTCGTCTCGTCGTAGCCGGGGGCGTCGCGAAAGCCGATGGTGAACGTCTTGACGGGCGCGGGCGAGAGCCGGCTCATCACGCCCACCACGATCGTGGAGTCGATGCCCCCGCTGAGGAAGGCTCCCAGCGGGACGTCGGAGATGAGGCGCTTGCGGACCGCCTCGGTCACGAGACCGCGGACGCGGTCGGCCACCTCGGCCGGCCTCGGCGCCCGATTGCCGGCGGCGCTCTTGGCGTCGGGGAATTTCAGATCCCAGTACTCGCTCAGACGGGGCCGGCCCGTCGCGTCGACCGTCAGCGTGTGGCCGGGCGGGACCTGCCGCACCCCGCGATAGAAGGTCCGGGGGCCCGGCACGTAGCCGAAGATGAGGAAGGGGGCGATCGCGCTCGCGTCGACCTCCACCGGCCCGGACGGATGCTGCAGGAGCGCCTTGATTTCCGAGGCGAACAGGAACGTCTTCCCGTCGCTCCAGTAGAAGAGGGGCTTCTTCCCCACCCGGTCGCGGGCCAGGAAGAGCCGGCCGCGCGGCCGGTCCCAGAGGGCGAACGCGAACATGCCGTCGAGATCCTGGACGCACGCCTCTCCCCGCTCCTCGTAGAGGTGAAGGATGACCTCGGTGTCGCTGCGCGACTTGAACCGATGCCCCCGCGCGGCCAGCCGGTCGGCCAGGCCGGCGAAGTTGTAGATCTCCCCGTTGAAGACGATCCAGAGCTGGTCGTCCTCGTTGGAGAGGGGCTGCCGGGCGCTCTCGGAGAGATCGATGATCTTGAGCCGCGTGCTCGCGAGACCGACCGGGGGCCTCCCCGCGCCGCCGCCGGCGACGCCTTCGAGGTGCACGCCCTGGCTGTCCGGCCCGCGGTGGTGGATCGCCGCCTGCATGAGCCCCAGGATCTCGGGCACGGCCGGCGAGCCGTCGAGGTTCACGAAGCCGCAGATGCCGCACACGGCCTACGCTCCGGGCCGCTCGCCGAAGACCCGCCAGCCGTACTTGCCGGTCGGGCTGATCCGCACGTTGACCAGGTTCGCGCGCCGGGCCCACTCCTGCATGTGCCCGGCGTTGTAGTAGAAGCGGATCGGCGCCGCCAGCCGGTCGAACCAGTCGGCGACGCTCACCTGGAACGGGTATTCCGCGTACATCTTGACGCGGGAGAAGAACAGAGCCTCGACGAGGCCGCGGAGCGGCCGCCAGCGGCGGAGCAGGCGGTAGGGGCCGATGAAGAAGGCCCAGTCGACGAGCGCCGCGAGCTGGCTCAGCCGGGTGACGAGCGGGAATGGCAGGCGGGTCGTCACGCGGCGGACAGCCTTCAGACACGCGTTCACGACTCTCCGAGAGTCGCTGTACACCCAGATGAAGACGGCGCCCCCGGGCTTCACCGTGTCGACCACGCACTGGAACGCCCGCTCGGGATCCGGCAGGTGGTGCAGCACGCCGAGGCAGTAGGCGAAGTCGAACCGTCCCGGCGGGAACGGCAGGCGGTACGCGTCGGCCTGCACCAGGTCGACGTTCTTCATCTCCCCGACGTTGCTCGCGGAGACATCGATGGCACGGCTGTAGTCGGCGCCGACCATCTCCGCGCCGAAGCGCGCCGCGTTGATGAGGTGGCGGCCGAAGCCGCAGCCGACGTCGAGACCGCGCTTGCCGTAGAAGAACTCCTCGCCGATCGGGGCGATGTAGTTGAGGAAGTTCTCCTCGAACGAGCAGACCATGCGGCCGAACCGCGTCCACTGGTAGCCGAAGCTCCTCTGGCTCCGCTCCTTGAGCGCCTCGGCCTCGCCGCGGACCGCCGGCGATGCGGCAGCGGCGCCGCGCAGGATCCGCGGGATCGAGTCGACGACCGGGTACGTGCCGCAGGCGCAGCGGAGGGTGCCGCTCGCGATCGCCCCGCCCGTGCCGAAGGTCGGCTCGAGCAGCGTGAAGCGCTGGCGGCACTCCGGACAGATCAGGATCTCAAGGAATTCTGGTCGCATGCCTCTCGAGCTGCCCTTCCTCCCGACCGCGCGCGCGCACGGCGGGTCCGGCGAGCAACGAGTCGTAGACGGCTCCGTACCGCTCGATGCCGAGATCGAGACCGAGGTTCGGCCGGGCGGTCTCGCGGCAGTGTCGCCGGAAGTCCGCGCCGCGCGCGATCATCGCCGTCAGCTCGTCCCAGCGGGCAACGTACTCGTCGGCCGAGAAGCGGTCGACGACCACGCCGACGCCCGTGGACGCCACGAGCTGGTCCGCATCGCCCACACCCGCGTTGACGACGACAGGCAGGCCCGCCGCCAGATACTCCCCGAGCTTCGTGGGCGACGCCCCGCTCTTGGAGAAGACCGGCTTGATGAAGTAGATACCGGCGTAGGCCCGGCTGAGATGGTCCGGGACCTCGTCCGGCGCCGCCGCGACGACGCGGACGCCCTCGAGGCGGCGCGCCTCCACCGCCCGCACGATCACGTCGTGCCCGCCGCGATTGAGGATGAGGAAGGAGAGCCCCGGGTCACGCGCGCGGACCGCGCTGAAGAAGTCAAGCATCTCGCCCAGCATGTACCACGTGCCGACGGATCCCGCGTACACGAGCGTGCGGGGCGCGCCCGTATCGCCCGCGCGCTCGTGGACATTGGGCGCGCTGAACTTCGCCATATCGACGCAGCACGGAAT
>JACQCN010000287.1 GCA_016201575.1 Candidatus Rokuibacteriota bacterium
CCACCAGCGCTACCTGGTCGATGGGCAGCCGGTGACGCGCCGGGGCTTCATCGCGCTCGGGGAGCTGACGGACTATGCGCAGCAGGTCGTGCGGCCGCACGAGCGCACCCACTCCGGGCCCAAGGAAGACCGCATGCGGCTGCTCGAGGCGACCGAGGCCGACATCGGGCTGATCTTCATGCTCGCCGAGGACCCGGACGGCGCGCTCGCCCGCGCCACGGAGCCGACGGGCCCGCCGCTCGCCGAGGCCTGCGACCTCAGGGGTGAGACGCACCGGCTCTGGCGCGTGAGCGACCCCGCCGCCGTCGCCCGCGCGCAAGCGCTGATGGCGGACAAGCGCGTGATCATCGCCGACGGGCACCACCGCTACGAGACCGCGGTCGCCTACGGCCGCGCCCATCCCGAGGCGCGCTGGAAGATGATGGCGTTCTTCGCGCTCGACGCGCCCGGGATGACCATCTTTCCCAACCACCGCCTCGTGCACGACGTCGAGGGCTTCTCGCTCGACCGCCTGCGGCGCGAGGCCGCGCGCTGGTTCGACGTCGCGCCGCTGCCGTCGCCGATCCGGCCGGAGCCCGGCGCGATCGTCGTCGTGGCCGGCGCCAATGCCGACGGCGCGCTGCTCCGGCTCCGTCCCGGCGCGGCCGCGCAGATCCCGTGGCCCCCGGGCACCTCGGAGGCCTGGCGGCGGCTCGCCGTCTCGGTCCTGCACGAGGGGCTGCTCAGGCCCTTCCTCGACATCACGGACGAGAAGCTCGACCGGAAGACCCACGTCGACTACACCGCCGACGCCGACGAGGCGGTGGCCCTCGTCCGCAAGGGGGCGTACCAGGCGGGGTTCCTGATCACGGCGACGACGCCGGCCGAGCTGGCCGCGGTCGTCGCGGGCGGGGAGCTGATGCCGCAGAAGTCCACCCACTTCTACCCGAAGCTGCTCGACGGGCTGGTGTTCTATCGTCTCGGAGAGGACTGAGCCATGAAGATCCGCAAGCTGGTGACGGTGGTGGAGGAGATCCTGGCGGACGGCGGCCGCGAGACGCGGCGGCCGCTGCGGAAGGCGGCGGCGGTGGCGGTGATCGAGAACCCGTTCGCCGGCCGGTTCGTCGAGGACCTCGCGGAGCTGGTCGACATGGGCGAGGAGCTGGGCGCGCTGCTGGCCAAGAAGGCCACGGAGGCGCTCGGCGGGCCGGCCGAGTCGTTCGGCAAGGCGGCCATTGTCGGCGAGCGCGGCGAGTACGAGCACGCCGCCGCGCTCCTGCATCCCAAGCTCGGCGCGCCCCTCCGCGCCGCGATCGGCGGGGGCAAGGCGATCATCCCGTCGGCGAAGAAGCTCGGGGGGCCCGGCACGACGATCGACGTCCCGCTCCACTTCAAGGACGCCGTCTTCGTGCGGAGCCACTACGACGCGATGGAGGTGCGGCTCAACGACGCGCCCCGCGCCGACGAGATCGTGCTCGCCATCGCCCTGTCCGACGGGGGCCGCCCGCACGCGCGCATCGGCGGCCTGACCAAGGACGAGGCCAGGAAGGAGGACGGCCTGCGCTAGGTCAGTCGAAGGGGGCCTCGACGCCCCCTCCGAGCCTCCCCCGTGCGCCGGGATAAAACCGGCGAGGTGTTGCGAATGCAAGAGTCGTATGGTGAAGGCGTAGCGAGCCACACCGGCCCCGAGTCATGCGTGATCGTCCGTGAGGGCGAGCTCCTGGAGGGGCTGGCCCGGCCGGGGAGTTTGCGTTTATACTGGGCGTCCGCAAGGTGAACGGATGCGGGTGATTTCACGCGGATGAGCCCGCGTCGGACAGGGGGATGATATGACGAATCGTCGGGACTTTCTCAAGACCATGGCGGGCGGCGGGCTCGTGCTGGCCGGCGTCGCCGGGGCGGCCGGGGGGGCGCGGGCCCAGGGCAAGATCAAGCCCGGCGGCACGGACGTCCTCCTCGTCGTCGACGTCCAGAACTGCTTCATCCCGGGCGGCTCGCTGGCCGTGAACGGCGGCGACGAGATCGTCCCGATCATCAACCGGATCGCGCCCGCCTTCCGCAACGTCGTCCTCACCCAGGACTGGCATACGCCCGGGCACATCTCGTTCGCCTCCTCGCACGCGGGCAAGAAGCCGTTCGAGACGGTCCAGCTCGACTACGGCACCCAGGTCCTCTGGCCGGATCACTGCGTCCAGGGCACCCCTGGCTCGGACCTGGCGCCCGGCCTCCACGTTCCCCAGGCGCAGCTCATCATCCGCAAGGGGTACCGCCAGCAGGTCGACTCCTACTCGGCCTTCCTCGAGGCCGACAAGAAGACGCACACGGGGCTCGCCGGATACCTGAAGGAGCGGGGCCTCAAGCACGTGTACCTGGTCGGCCTCGCCACCGACTTCTGCGTGGCCTGGTCGGCGCTCGACGCGCGCAAGCTGGGGTTCGAGGCGACCGTGATCGAGGACGCCACCCGCGGCATCGACGCCGGCGGGTCCATGGGCAAGGCGTGGGCCGACATGACGGGGGCGGGTGTCAAGCGCGTCAAGTCGTCCGACATCGCCGTCTGATCGTGACCGATCGCCCGGGCGCCGCCGCCGGCGCCCGGGCGCTTCCTTCCGCTCCGAACCGAGGAGAACCCAACAGGCCGCTCAAAACGGTCCAGATGCGAGACGGCCTGGCAGTTCGAGCTGAGCGGCGTCGGCGAGCGGAGCGAGCCCGCCGCGAGGCGAGGCCCGAGTGGATCGTTCGAGCTGAGCGGCGTCGGCGAGGGGAGCGAGCCCGTCGCGAGGCGAGGCCCGAGGGGATCGCGACGACTGAGCGTATGCCTCCTACGCCTCCGGGAGGAGCGACCGCGCCAATGACCGCAATTCGAGCCGAGCGGCGTCCGCGGCTCGCGCGCGCCGCGAGGCGAGACCCGAGTTGATCGGGCCGGTTTCAGCGGCCTGCAGGAGGGCCGGATGAAATATGGGCTCCGGATGCCCAGCTTTGCGCTGGGGCCGCGGACCGCCACGCTCGCCGAGATGGGCGCCTACCTGCGCCGCGCCGAGGACCTCGGCTTCGACGTCGCGGTCTCGATCGACCACCTGCTCCTCACGCCGCCGGCCTACGCGTGCACCTGGCTCGAGCCCCTTGCGCTGCTCTCCGCCCTCGCGGGCGTCACCCGCACGATCAAGCTCGGCACGATGGTACTCGTGCTCCCGCTCCGCAACCCGGTCTACTTCGCCAAGGAATGGGCGACGTTCGACCTCCTGTCCGGCGGGCGCTCGGTCCTCGGCATCGGCGTGGGCTGGCACGAGGAGGAGTTCGTCCTGATGGGCGTGCCCCACAAGGAGCGCGGCCGGCGCATGGAGGAGTGCCTCGAGATCGTCCGCGCCCTCTGGGCCGGGGACCGCGTGACCTACGACGGCAAGTTCTACAGCTTCAAGAACCTCACCATCGATCCAAAGCCCGCCCAGAAGCCGCACCCGCCCATCTGGGTCGGCGGCGGCACGCAGCCCTCGGAGAAGGTCTACGGCCAGACGGTGACGAACATCGATCCCGTGCTGCGGCGGATCGCCCGCTACGCCGACGTCTGGGTGCCGCACTCCTCGGCCACCCCGGAGATGGTGCGCGGCGACTGGGAGAAGGTCCAGCGCTTCGCCCGCGAGGTCGGCCGCGACCCGCGGAAGATCGGCCGCGTGTACTCGAACTTCGTCTGGGTGCTGAAGAAGGGCGAGAAGCCGGAGAGCGCCACCTCCCACTTCAAGACCTACTCGGGCATGGACCTCGACTACTGGAAGACCTACTACCTGCTCGGCGAGGCCGAGCAGATCGCCGAGCGGATCCGTGACCGGATCGACGCGCTCGACCGCGGCGTCGACCACATCGTGCTGAACCCGCTCAACTGGAGCGTGGAGCAGCTCGAGCGGCTGGCGGGCGAGGTGCTGCCTGCGGTACGTCGGTAAGAGGGTCCGTCGCGTCGAGGATCCCCGGCTCCTGACGGGCGCGGGCGGCTACCTCGACGACGTGCGGGTGCCGTCGGCCTGCGCCGTCGCCTTCGTCCGCAGCCCGCACGCCCACGCCCGGATCGAGTCGATCGACGCCGGGGCCGCCCGCCGCCTGCCCGGGGTCGTCGCCGTCGTCACCGCCGACGATCTCCGCGGCCGCGTGACGCCGCTGGCGCCCCGCCTGGAGGCGCCCGGCTTCCGGCCGACCGCCTGGCCCGCGCTCGCCGACGGCGAGGTGCGGTTCGCCGGGCAGGCGGTGGCCGCCGTCGTCGCCGAGACGGCCTACCTCGCGGCCGACGCCCGCGAGCACGTCGTCGTCTCCTATGCCCCGCTGCCGCCGGCGCCGGCCGAGGTGCTGTTCACGCACGAGTTCTCCGCGGGCGACGTCGACGGCGGCTTCGCGCGGGCGGCGGTCGTCGTGCGCGAGACCTTCCGGCACGCGCGCTGCTCGGCGTCGCCGCTCGAGCCCCGCGGCGTGATCGCCCGCGTCACCGGCGACGCGCTCGAGGTGTGGGCCAGCACGCAGACGCCCCACCTGCTGCGCGACGCGCTGGCCGCGCACCTCGGGCTGCCGCCCGCGCGCGTGCGCGTGATCGTGCCCGACGTGGGTGGCGGCTTCGGCCAGAAGCTGCACGTGTTCCCCGAGGACCTGGCGGTGGCGGCGGTCGCGCGGCTCACGGGCCGCGCCGTGAAGTGGGTGGAGGAGCGGCGCGAGAACATGGCCGCGGCGTCCCACGCCCGCGAGCAGGCGGTGGAGATCGAGGCCGCGGCGTCGGCCGACGGCCTCGTGCTCGCGCTCCGGGCCCGGCTCACGTCGGACGCGGGCGCGTATCACATCCACCCGCTGACCCAGGCCGTCGAGCCCCTCGGCACCGCCACGATCCTGCCCGGCCCGTATCGCGTGCCGGCCTACGCGTTCACGCTCACCGCCGTCTCGTCGCCGAAGCCGCCGCTCGGCGCCTACCGCGGCGTCGGCATGGTGATGGCCGCCTTCGTCATGGAGCGCACGCTCGACCTGATCGCGGCCCGGCTCGGGCTCGACCCCGCGGAGATCCGGCGGCACAACCTGATTCCCCGCGGCGCCTACCCGTACCGCTCGGCGGCGGGCCTGACCTACGACAGCGGCGACTACCCCGCGGCGCTCGCGTGTGCGCTCGAGCTGGCGGGCTACGACGAGCTGCGGCGCGAGCAGGCCCGCGCCCGCGCCGCCGGGCGGCGCCTCGGCGTGGGGCTGTCCTGCTACACCGAGTACACGGGTATGGGGTCGGACACGTATCGCCGTCGCGGCATGGTGGAGATCGCCGGTCACGAGTCGGCGACACTCGCGCTCGAGCCTGACGGACGCATCGGCGTTCTCGCCAGCTCGCCCTCGCAGGGGCAGGGCCACGCCACCGCGCTCGCCCAGCTCGTGGCCGACCACCTCGGCGTGCCCATCGACCGCGTGGTGATCGCGCCCGTCGACACCGCGTCGGCGCCGCCCGGCTCCGGCACCTTCGCCAGCCGCGGCGCCGTCTGCTTCGCCGGCAGCGTGCCCGTGGCGGCGGAGATGCTGCGGCGGAAGATCCTGAGCACGGCGGCCGGCCTGCTCGAGGCGAGCGCGGACGACCTCGTGCTCGAGGCGGGCATGGTGGGCGTTCGCGGCGTCCCGGGCCGCGGCGTAAGCCTGGCCCAGGTCGCGGAGAGCGCGCCCGGGCTCGAGGCCACGGCGCCCACCGACCCGCCGGGGCCCACGTTCTCCGGGGCGGTGCACGTCGCGGTGGTGGAGGTCGATCCCGAGACGGGGCGCGTCGCCATCCGGAAGTACGTGGTGGTGGAGGACTGCGGCCCGGTCATCAACCCGCTGATCGTGGACGGGCAGATTCACGGCGCGGTGGCGCAGGGCGTCGGCGAGGCGCTCTACGAGGCGCTCGTCTACGACGGCGACGGGCAGCTCCTGACGGCCACGCTGATGGACTACGCGCTGCCCGTGGCCAGCTGCGTTCCCTCGTTCGTGATCGGGCACCTCGAGACGCCGTCGCCGCTGACACCCGGCGGCGTCAAGGGCATGGGCGAGGGCGGAACGATCGGCGCGCCCGCCGCCATCGCCAACGCCGTGGCCGACGCCGTCCGCGACCTCGGGGTGACGGTCACCCGCTTACCCATTCGCCCGCAGGACCTCGTGGGCCGATGAAAGAGGCCGATCAACTCGGGCCTCGCCTCGCGGCGGGCTCACAACAGCCTCGCCGGCACCGCTCGGCTCGAACTTCGGGTCGTTGGCTCGGTCGCTCCTCCCTGCGTGGCAGGGCGAGGCGCAGCCGGAGGCGAACCGAGCGATCCGATCAACTCGGGCCTCGCCTCGCGCCTTCGGGGCTCAGCTCGAACTGCGGCCGCCTCGCATCTGGACCTGTTTGAGCGGCCGGCGCCGTGCCGACGTCAGCGTTCGGTGGTGGCGAGCCTGACGAGGAAGTGCGCCCGGCGGTTGCGCGCCCAGCATTCCTCGGTCCGCTCCACGCAGACGGGCCGCTCCTCGCCGTAGCTGAGCGTCGTGATCCGGGACGCCTTCACGCCGCGCGCGAGCATGTAGTTCAGCGCCGCCCGCGCCCGGTGGTCGCCGAGGGCGACGTTGTACTCGTTGGTGCCGCGCTCGTCGCAGTGCCCCTCGATCAGGACCACGTAGCTCGGGTTGGACTGGATCCAGTCGATGTCGGCGTCGAGGATCTTCGAGTCCTCGGGCCGGATGTCGTAGGTGTCGAACTCGAAGTGGATGTCCCCCAGCCTCGTCGTCGGCTTGAACTCCTTGACGTCCGGCCGGGCGGAGGTGCTCTCCGGCCGCGGCGGCTCCACCGGTGCGACGGTGGGCGGGGCGCCGGCCCCAGCCGTGGAGTCACCCGCCGCCTCCGCCGGGGCTGGAGGTGACGGCTCGACGGACTCGGCGGCCGGCCCCGTGGGCGCGGGGGCCGAGGTCTGGGCGGTCCGCGGCTGCTTGGCACAACCGGTTGCGGTCACGGCGGACAGCAGCACCAGCAGAAACCCCATCTTCAACGATTTCATGGCGGCAGGCGTCCCTCCCGGCGACGCATCGTACGCGCCGGCCCGAGCACATTCACCCCGGTGCCCTTTCTCTGCGGTCCGGCGCGGCTCCCGTTGTTATCCTGACAGGCAATGTTTACCACGGAGGAGGCGCTTATGCGACAGAGGACGCTCGCGCTGCTGTTCCCCGCGCTCGTCCTGGCCGGGACCGGCTGCGCCACGAAGGACTACGTGCGCGAGGTCGTGGGCCGGAGCCAGGCGCAGACCGACACACGGATCGGCGAGCAGACCAAGCGGATCGACGAGCAAGCCACGCGCGTCGAGGAGCAGGCCACGCGCGTGGACAAGCAGCTCGGCGAGGTCGGCGGGCGCGTCACCAAGCTCGAGACCTCGGTGGACGAGTTCGGCAACATCGCCCGCACCGCGACCACGAAGGCCGACGAGGCGATGGCGCGGGCCGACGAGGTGAGCACCCGCGTGTCCCGCGCGCTCGGCGACCGCTACAAGCGGACGCTGGTCGAGACCATCCACGTGCAGTTCGGCCTCGACCGCGCCGATCTCACCGATGCGGCGCAGACGGCGCTGGCCGAGCTGATCAAGGAGCTGGCCGAGAACCCGGCGCTGACGGTGGATCTCGAGGGCTACACGGACTCGACCGGGAGCGTCCAGCACAACCTGCAGCTCGCCGACCGGCGGGCGGAGGCGGTGCGCCGTTTCCTCGTGGCCCACGGCGTCGACCTCTCGCGCATCAACTGGATCGGGATGGGCGAGCTCAAGGGGCCGGAGCGGGCGAAGAACCGCCGGGTCACGGTGCGGCTGATGCTGCCGGGAGACGAGCCGGGCAGGTCCGCGTCGCGCGGCGGCGGCGAGGAGAAGGCCGGTGCCGCCGGCGCGGAGAAGAAGAGGGAGGCGCCGGCCGACACGGCGGTGGCCGGGGACAAGGCGATGCGCGACGTCGACACCGCGACGGCGACGCACGAGAAGCCCGACGAGGCGCCGGCCGCGACGGAGAAGGAGTCGCAGTAGCGGCGGGTCAGCGGCGGACCGCGCCGCCGCCGCCGAGGGCGTCGTCGACGTCGGCGGGATCGATCAGCGCGATGTCGCCCCAGAGCGAGCATTTGAGCGCGGCCACGGTGGCGGCGACGTCCACCGCCTCCTGCAGCGGGCGGTCGCGCAGGACGGACCAGAGGAAGCCGGCGACGTAGGCGTCGCCGGCGCCGATCGGGTCCACGACCTGCACCGTGTGCCGCGGCGTCGGCCGCTCACCGCCCGCGCCGCCTCCGGCGTCCAGAGCTTGGCCCGGTAGTTCACGTCGAACGACATCACCGGCGCCTCGTCGAGCGCGCGCTCCAGCAGCCCCCGGCAGCGCTCGCTCAGCGCCGGCGTGATCCCGCTCAGGTGCACGAGCCGCGCCCGGCGCACCGGCTCCCAGTCCACCTCGTCGGCTCCGAGCCGGGCGAACGCGGAGTCGCCGCGGTCGTAGAGCACGCGGATCGGGCGGGGCGCCGCGCCGTACTCGAGGAAGTAGAGGCCGAGGCGCGCCTGCTCGCGCATCCGCACGTGGCGGCAGTCGACCCCGTGCCCGCTGAGCTCGCGGCGCACGCGCTCGCCCCAGGCGTTGGCGGGCAACGCGGAGATGAACGCGGTGCGGAGGCCGAGCCGGGCGCACGTCGCGGCCACGTTGGCCTCGGCGCCGCCGATCTGGACGTCGAGCGTGCGGGTGGTCTCGAGGCGGCCCGGCGCGGGGACGGAGAGGCGCAGCAGGACCTCGCCGAGCGTGACGAGGTCGTGGCCGGTCATCGTGGGTGGGACGCGAAGAAGCGGGTCCACTTCTTCAGCGTGCGGATCGTGACGAAGAAGGCACCCCCGAGGACGAACAGTGTCGTCGAGATGGGATCGGGCCAAGGGTGCCCCGTCGCGATGTAGTCCTCGACGAGGTCGAGCCCGAAGAGGAGCGTGGTCACCGTGGACACCGCGTAATACTCGCGGACGACCGCGACCCGCCAGCGGAACGGGAGCGCGGCGGGCCGGAAGCCGCCGAACGCCGGGATGATCGCGGGGACCCGCGCCGCCCACGCCCGGAACGTGGCACCGAAGCGCTGATAGTTGGCCAGGTAGAGGGGATGGCGCACCACCGAGTACGCCCCCGTGGTGTTGAGCTCGACGGCCTTCTGCTCGCGGGTGTTGCGGCCGGAGGTGCCGGGCGCGGCGGTGCCGACGGTGTAGATGCGAAGCGCGACCCCGGCGGCGGCGATCAGCGCGCACCCGATCTTCCACGCGCGGTCGAGGGCGGGCGGGTGAAACGGGTACTGCCGGGCGAGAAGGCCGACGGCCAGCAGGGGCAGCAGGGCGAGCGGCAGGTAGCTGCGCCACCGGAAGAGGAGATCGCCGGACCGCGTCAGGTGCTCGACGACGGGCACGCTGCGCGGCCGCGCGGCGGGCGGGCGGTGTCCCCCGGCCGGCATCAGGGCAGATCGATGAGGATCAGCTCCGACGGCGCCGTGGAAGCCAGCTCGAGCTGCGCCACGCCGCTGATCCGCGCCTGGTCGCCCGTGGCCAGGAGGTCTCCGTTGACAAGGAGGCCGCCGTCGATCACGAACAGGTAGGCGCGACGGTCCGGCGCGGTCGCGTGCGTCACCGTCTGGCCGGCGGCGAGCGCGGCGACGGCCAGCGTCGCGTCCTGGTCGATGGCGAGCGGCGCCCGGTCGTCGCCGGCCACGATCGGGAGCAGGCGCCCGGCGCGCTCGGCCGGCGAGAACCGCTGCTGGGCCCAGCGCGGCGTCGCCCCGCGCCGGCGCGGCCGGATCCAGATCTGGAGGAAGTGCACGGGCTCGCTGGCCGAGGGGTTGTGCTCGGCGTGCGTGATCCCGGTGCCCGCCGACATCACCTGCACCTCGCCCGCGCCGATCGTGCCCCGGTGGCCCTGGCTGTCCCGGTGCTCGAGCGTGCCCGACAGCACCCAGGAGACGATCTCCATGTCGGCGTGCGAGTGCGGCGGGAAGCCGGTGCCGGGCTGGACCGTGTCGTCGTTGAAGACGCGGAGCGGGCCGAAGCCGACGTTGCCCGGGTCGTAGTAGTGGTCGAACGAGAAGTGCCAGTAGGTGGAGAGCCAGTCCGTGCGGTGATGGAACCGGTCCTTCGCGCGGATGATCTGCGCCGACATGGTCAGAAGGCGATGGCGCGGCCGAGGCTGGTGACGATGGCGATCTTGCCTTCGAGCCTCATGGACGGGCTCCGATCGACGAGGCGGTCACGCCATCGGCGCGCCGGCGATCCGCTCGAGGATCGCGACGGGCGCCTTGGCGGGCAGGGCCAGGGACTCGCGCGCGATGATGAAGGTCTGCTCGAGCGCGTACTGGCCGCTCAGCACCGCGTGACTGACCATGTCCGTGAAGACGATCCAGGTGGAGCCGGGCGGGAACGTGTGGCGCTCCTTGGCGGCCGCCTGCTGGTACGCCTCGTTCTCCTTCATGAAGTGGTGGAAGCTCATCATGAACGCGTCGTAGGGCGAGCGCACGCCGACGGGGAGGCCGGCGCCGCGGGCGAGCCGGCGCAGGCTCCACCCGATCCCGCCCCGGCGGGCGCGGGTGAGCAGGCCCGAGGCCACCGCGAACCGCTCGGCCAGGCGCTCGAAGGTGTCGCCGGTGAGCCACACGCGCTCCGCCGCCGGGTTGATGTTCGTGAAGATCCGGAGGATGCGGTCGCCCCCGCTCGGCCGCGTCGGGAAGGCGTCGACGTGCAGCAGGTCGTTCCGCGCCCGCAGCCCGAGCGCCCGGCCGGCCTCCTCCTGCGGGCTGAAGCTCGCGAAGTCGAGGCGCCACGCGCGGGCGTAGGCGGGGAACAGCCGGGTGGCGAAGGCGACGACGCGCGCGGAGTAGTCGTGGAGCACCTGCCGCAGGCGCTCGGCGTCGGCCGGGTCCTGCTTGACGAAGCCGCTCACCCGGTCCTGCCGGGGGCGGTAGGCGATGTTCTTGTGATAGCCGGCCCCGACCTGTCGCTGCCGGAGCAGGAAGGCGCGATCCGCCTCGGGCAGCTCGAAGGGCGTGCGGGGGAAGAACAGGATGTTGCCCTCCTCCAGCGCCCGGCAGTAGCTCAGGTCCGCGACCTTCTCGGGCTGGATGGTCTCCACGGTGACGAGTGACACGAGCCGCACACCTCCCACGTGGCGCTGGAGCGACCCGTCCATATTAGCCCCGATCTGAGATTTCCCGCGGCGATGCATGCCGGCCAGCGGAGCCCCCCTCCGAGCGGCTATAGTGGGGCGGTCGGGATCCAGTCGGGCGGAGGGGTCAGCCATGCGGATGCAAGGGAAGGTCGCGATCGTCACGGGGGCGGGGTCGGGCATCGGCAGTGCGACGGCGCTCAGGTTCGGCGCCGAGGGCGCCGCGGTGGCGTGCGTGGATCTCTCGATCGAGAGCGTCCGCGGCACCGCCAAGGCCATCGAGGCGTCGGGCGGGCAGGCCCTGGCGCTCGCCGCCGACGTCACCGACGAGCGCGCCTGCGCGCGCGTGGTCGAGGAGACGCTCGCGCGGTGGAGCCGCCTCACCACGCTGGTGAACTCCGCCGGCGTGCGCCCGGTCGCCGCCGACGTGGCGCCGCCCGGCGACGAGTGGCGGCGCGTGGTCGAGGTGAACCTCACCGGCACGTATCTCCCGTCGCGGGCCGCCTTCCCCGCGCTCCGGGCCGGCGGCGGGGCCTCCATCACGAACCTCGCCTCGATCTACGGGCTGGTGGGCGGCTCCATGGCGCCGTCGTACGCGGCTTCCAAGGGCGGCGTCGCCAACCTCACGCGGCAGCTCGCCCTGAACTGGGCGCCCCACGTGCGCGTCAACTGCGTCTGCCCGGGCGTGATCGAGACGCCGATGACCGAGAAGCTCCGCCTCGACCCCGCGTGGACCGAGACCGTCCTCAAGAAGTACCCGCTCGGGCGCTTCGGCCAGCCCGAGGAGATCGCCGCCGCGGTCCTCTACCTCGCCAGCGACGAGGCCGCGTACGTGACCGGGGTGGCGCTGCCGGTCGACGGCGGGTACACCGCCATCTGACGGACGGGTGCAGGACGCTCCGCCCGCCCTCCCCGGACACCTGTGACTGCCGCTCGCCTGAGGGCCGGAGCCGCTACGACACGACGCGCTGGTCGCGGAGGGCGCGAATCTCGGCCGCGCTCAGGCCGAGCGCGCCCAGGACCTCGTCGGTGTGCTCGCCGCGGTGGGGCGCGGCGCGGGTGACGGCCCCCGGCGTGTCCGACAGCTTGAGCGCGATCCCGAACTGCTTGACCTTCCCGTGGGTCGGGTGCTCGACCTCGATGATCATCTGCCGGTGGATGATCTGCGGGTCCCGCGCCATCTCATCGACGTCGTAGACCTTGCCCACGCAGACGTCGGCGGCGACGAGGAGATCGAACCACTCGTCGCGGGTGCGGGTGCGGATGATCGCCTCGATCTCGCGCCGGGCCGCCTCCTCCTCGGCGTTGGCCGCGCGCACGAACTGGTCGGGCTTGCGGGCGAAGCGCGCGAAGTCCGGGCGGCCGATGGCGCGGCAGAAGTTCTCCCAGAGCCAGGGCTCGGTGCAGCCGATGGTGAGGAGCTGGCCGTCCTTCGTCTCGTAGATCGCGTAGTAGGGGTAGGAGCCGCCGAGGAAGCCCGCGCCGCGCCGGGGCGCGATCCCGTCGCTCCAGAAGTAGCGCATGTTCGGCGTGGCGGCGAGCAGGGCCACCGTGGTGTCCAGATAGGAGACGTCCACGTGCTGGCCCCGGCCCGTGCGCTCGCGCGCGAAGAGCGCCAACGCGATGCCGAGGGCGCCGTGCAGGCTCGCGCCCGCGTAGTCGGCGATGATGTTGAGCGGGATCGCCGGCTTGCGGTCGGGCTCGCCGATGAGGCCGAGCACGCCGGCCAGCGAGAGGTAGTTCATGTCGTGGGCCGGGTGGTCGCGATAGGGGCCGTCCTGCCCGAAGCCCGAGAGCGAGCAGTACACGACGCGGGGGTTGAGGGCGCGCACGGTCTCGTAGTCGGCGCCGAGCCGCCGGGTCACTCCGGGCCGGAAGCCCTCGACGACGACGTCGGCGCGGGCGGCGAGCCGGCGGAAGATCGCCTGGCCCTCCGGGGCCTTGAGGTTCAACGCCAGGCTCCGCTTGTTGCGGTTGACGAAGGCGAATGCCGCGCGCCGCGGGTCCTCCTCGCCGTCCTGGGGCGTCTCGATCTTGAGCACCTCCGCGCCCATGTCGGCGAGCAGCATCGTGCAGAACTCGCCCGGCGCCACCCGCGCCAGCTCGAGCACGGTGATCCCATCGAGCGGTCTCATCGGGCCGGCCCCTCCGCGCCGGCCCACTCCACGCACGCGTCGAACCGCGGGAAGTACGCGGCGAAGAGCACCAGGGCCAGGAGCGCCAGCACGTAGAAGTCCCCGAAGAAGCCGTTGAGCAGGAGCAGGATCAGACCGAGCACGGCCGGCACCTCGCAGAGGGCGTACGTCACCACCGTGGCCGCGTGCCGCCGTTGGATCAGCGCCCGGAGATCGAGCGCGGCCGGCCTGGCCAGGAGGAGCGAGCGCAGGAGGCGGATCAGAACGATCTGGACGGCGGCGAACCCGTAGAGCAGGAGGCGGACGACGCCGATCTGCGGCAGCCGGACGAAGCCCGCGAACGGCGCCTGCCGGGCCGCGATCACGTGGGCGACCACGCCGTACATCACGACGCTCGCGATCATGGCGGCGCCGATCCAGACCGCCGTCCGGTAGGCCTGCCGCAGCTCGCGCTGGGCCTCGGGCGAGTGGACGGCGAGGAGATCGGCCATCAGCGGTAGAACTCCGGCGCCTGCTTGACCGTCTTCCAGAACAGCGGGTCGTGTCCCGGGAAGATCCGGCCGTGCAGGAGCCGGGCCAGCGTCTTCAGCCGCTTGATCGAGTGCAGCGCCGCCGCCGGGCTCCAGACGACGCCGGGCACGCGCTCGGCGTCGATGTGCTCCTGCCAGTAGCAGCAGTCGCCGGCCAGGATGACGGGCCCCGCGGATGGCAGCTCGACGAGCAGCGACTGGTGCCCGGGGGTGTGGCCCTCCGTGCGGAGCACGGTGACGCCGGGCGCCAGCTCGGTGTCGCCGTCGAGGTGCCGCCACCGGTAGCTCGGCAGGTCGAAGTTCTTCCGGTAGTAGAAGCTCTCCAGGAACGGGGCGGGGTAGAGGGCGGCCGCGTACTCGTCCTTCTGCACGACCAGCTCCGACTTGGGGAACATCTCGGCGCCCCCGGCGTGGTCGAAGTGCAGGTGCGAGAGCACGACCACGTCGACGTCGCCCGGCTCCAGGCCGAGCGCGTCGAGCCGGTGCACCAGGAGGTCCGCGTCCTCGAAGCGGGCCAGCGGGTCGTGGCGGAGAAGCCCGGCCACCGCGCGCGGCGACACGCCGGTGTCGAACAGGATGGTGCCGCTCGCGGTCTTGACGAGGTAGCAGGCGACCGGAACCGGCACCCGCTCGGCGGAGCGCTCTCCGTAGAAGAGGCCGGATCGCTCGAATCCGAGGAACCCGTTCTGGAGCGCGTACAGCGCCGTCACGGCCATCGCGCGGAGTATGAGTCACATCGCGCGACGGCGCAAGGTCGAGCTGCGGCTTGACCCTGGCGAGCGTCCGCGGCTACCTTGAGCGCCTCCCCTCCAGCCGAGGCGCCGAGAGCCGTCCGCGGCGAAGTGGGCGGAGGGTGAGTTGGGAGAAGGCCATGTCGAGCAGGTTCCCGGCGCTCGTCGTCCTGGTGCTCACGCTCACCCTCGTCTCCGTATCCACGTACGGGCCGTCCCGGGCCCAGCCACCGAAGCGCGGCGACGTGCTCAACTTGATGCAACGAGAAGATCTTCCCCAGGGGTTCTCGCTGCACGAGACGAACACCAACTCGACCACGTGGCCGAGCCTGCCCTACTTCAACAACCTGGCCAGCGTCGAGGCGATCGACGCGCCCGATCCCACGACCGTCGTCTCTACTTCGCCCAGTGGCCCACGTGCGCAACCTGGTCCCGCACCACTCGGCCTTCAACTGGAGCCGCATGCAGGAGGTCTGGCTGGACCGCTGAAGGCGGCTGGCGCTGGCGCGTCGACTCGTCTTGACCTCCGTCGCGGCCTGCATCTACGCTTGCTGCACGTCGGCCACTGACCGGCCTGGTGGAGGGAAGCCATGAGCGAACAGACGAGACCCGCGAGTCCACGCATCGACCGCCGAGGCTTCCTGAAGATCGGAGGGGCGGTCGGAGCGGCGGCCGCCACCGGCGGGCTGCAGGCGATCCTCGCCGCGGGTCGCGCCCCGGCCCACGCCCAGGGGACCCAGATCCATCTCCTCCAGTGGGTCGACTTCATCCCCGAGGGCGACGCCGAGCTCAGACGCCAGGCGGCCGAGTACACCGCCCACACCAAGGTCGAGGTCAGGATCGAGAGCATCAACGCCAACGACCTTCAGGCCCGCATCACGGCGGCGATCCAGTCGGGCACCGGCCCCGACATCATCCTGATGATGCACAACTGGCCCCACCTCTACGCCAGCGCCTTGGCCGACGTCTCGGACCTGTGCGAGTGGAAGGCGAAGGACCAGGGCGGCTACTACGCCGTCTCGGAAGCCGCGGCGCGCGCGGGCAAGCGGTGGCTCGCGCTGCCCTACGGGACCGGCGGCATCCTGATCGCCTACCGCAAATCGTGGTTCGCCGCGGTGGGGGCCGCGCAACCGCCGAGAACGCTCGACGAGTACCGGAAGGTCGGAGCCGCGCTGAAGAAGACGGGGCGCCCCGTCGGCCAGACCCTCGGTCACACCTTCGGCGACGCCCCGGCCTGGTCGTACCCGCTGCTGTGGACGTTCGGGGGCGCCGAGACCGATGCCACGGGGAAGCGGGTCGTCCTCGACTCGAAGGGGACGATGGAGTCCGTCAAGTGGATGACCGCGTTCTGGAACGAGGCGTGCGACGAAGGGGCGCTGGCGTGGGACGACACCAACAACAACCGCGCCTTCCACGCCAACGAGATCAGCGCGACCTTGAACGGGGCCTCCATCTTCATCTACGCTCGGCGCAATCCGGAGAAGATCAAGGACGAGCGCGGGCAGCCGATGGCGCAGGACATCGGACACTTCCCGATCCCGGCCGGCCCGAGGGGTCCCACGCCGTCCTACAACGTGGCGTTCTCTCACGCTCTCATGAAGTACTCGCGGAACCAGAGGGCGGCCAAGGAGTTCCTCCGCTGGCTCCACGCCAAGGAGCAGTTCGGGAAGTGGTTCGAGATCGAGACGGGGTACAGCATCGGCGCCACGACCTACTGGGAGCGGCATCCCATGTGGGACAAGGTCGACGCCGCGCTGCAGCCGTTCAGGGTCGCCGTCCGCAACTCCCGGATGATCGGCTACGCCGGCACCCCCACGGCGAAGGCGAGCGAGGCGCTGACCAAGTACGTCATCACCGACATGTACGCCAAGGCCGTGCAGGGGATGCCGCCCGCGGAGGCGGTCCGGTGGGCCGAGGCGGAGCTCAAGAAGATCTACGAGGGATAGCCGGTGAAAAAGGCCGTGACCTTCTACAGCGAAGGAGTCAGGCTCGCGGGCGATGTCTACTACCCGGAGCAGGTTGGAGACCGGCGCGCCGGAGTCGTGCTCTGCCACGGCTACACGGGCATCAAGGATCTCTACCTGCCCGACAACGCCCGGGTGCTCACCGAGGCGGGCTACGTGGTCCTGACGTTCGACTACAAGGGCTGGGGCGACAGCGCGGGGCCGCGGAGCCGGCTCGCGCCTCACAGCCGCGTCACCGACGTCCAGGCGGCGCTGACGTTCCTCGGCTCCCTGCCCGAGGTGGATCCCGAGCGCCTCGGCCTCTACGGGACCAGTTACGGCGGCGCGACGGTCGTGTGGGCCGCCGCCATCGACGCGCGCGCCAGGTGCGTGGTCAGCGTCGTCGGCATCGGGAACGGGGCGCGCTGGATGCGCGGCGTCCGGCGCCCGGACGAGTGGCACGACCTCCTCGAGCGCTCGCGCGCCGATCGCGTCAAGCGGGCCCTCGACGGCGAGTCGGCCTTCGTCGATCGCGCGGAGATCCTGCTGCCCGATCGGCAGTCGGCGGAGCTGGCGGCGGCCGCGCGCCGGCACCTCCCCGGCGCGGTGAGCACGATTCCCCTCGAGTACGTCGACGAGACGCTGGCGTTCAACCCGGAGTGGGTGGTGGGCAAGATCGCGCCCCGTCCGATTCTGTTCATCACCACGGATGACGACCGGCTCGTCCCGCCCGAAGAGTCACAGGCTCTCTATGCGCAGGCCGGCGAGCCGAAGAAGCTCGTCGTGCTGAAGGGCTACGGGCACTACGAGGTCTACGCCGAGCCCGCCTTCAGCCAGGTCATGGACGCGACCCTCGCGTGGTACCGCCAGTATCTCCCGGCGCGGGAGGCGCTCCGCCCGACCCGGGGGTGACGGAACCGGCCCGCATTATTCGCGAACGGCGATGGCGGGACCGGGCGGGCCTGTCGCAGGGTGCAGCCCCCGCGGGGCCAGCTCCGTCACCCACTCGCCCGGACGCCGCGCTGCGCGCGGCGGACGGGACGAGGGGGGCCCACTGAGCTGGCCCCGCGGGGGCCGCACCCTGCGACAGGCCCCGCCCGCCACACCCGACTACCGTTCGCGAATAATGCGGGCTGGGACGTCGTCAGCCGGCGCGCTCGCTCATGCGGGTGCCGGGCCGGGCGCGGGCCGAGGGCAGCGTGGCCGGCTCGTAGACCCAGATCTTGCTCGCGGCCGCGAGCCCGATCGTCACCGGGTGGCCCTTGATCCGGAAGGTGACGGTGCCGGCGTAGGGCGCGACCTCGGTGACGGCGAGCGCGACGCCGGGACGCACGCCGTTGTCCCACAGGAACTTGAGGAGCTGCCGGTCGGCCTCGCCCTCCTCGGTGATGCGGTCGATCGCCAGCTCCTGGCCGACCCTGGCCTCGGCCAGCGAGAAATGCTCGTGCGGGGGGAGCGCGGGCTCCATGCCCGGGATCGGGTTGCCGTGCGGGCAGGTGCTCGGCATCCCGAGCAGGTGGGCGAGCTTCTCCTCCACGACGGGTGAGATCGCGTGCTCCAGCCGGTGCGCCTCGTCGTGCGCGCCCGCCCAGTCGAGCCCGAGGACGTCGGTGAGCCAGCGCTCGATCAGCCGGTGCCGCCGCGCCATCGTCTCCGCGATCGAGAACCCCTTCGCCGTCAGCCGGACCTCGTGCTTCGGCGTCAGCCTGATGTAGCCCTCGCGCTGCATCCGCTGCAGCGCCTCCGTGATGGACGGCGGCGAGATCTTCATGTGCCGGGCGAGCCGGGCGCCGATCACCGGCTTCTGGCTGCCCGCGAGGTCGTAGATCGCGGCGAGGTAGTCCTGGATCGCCGGAGTCTCCATGGCGCCCTATCCTATCACCGCCCGTCATGTGGATCACCACACGAGAGATTTTAGGTTGACATCATAGAATGAGTTAGGGCACCCTAACTCGCACGCACGACAGACTCGACCCGGAGGATCGCATGATGACGGCTCGCAGACGATGGCTCGTGGCGATGGCGGCGCTCGCGATCGGGCTCGCCGCGGGGGCGGCCCGCGCGGCCGCGGGCCCCAAGGAGATTCCCCTCACCATCGAAGGCCACCGCTTCACGCCCGCCGAGATCACCGTCGCCGCGGGCGCCCCCGTCGTCCTCGTGATCAGCAACAAGGACAAGGCCGCCGAGGAGTTCGAGAGCCGCGACCTCCGGATCGAGAAGATCGTGCCCGCGGGCAAGACGGTCCGCGTGCGGATCCCGGCGCTCAAGAAGGGCGCCTACGCCTTCTTCGGCGACTTCCATCCCAAGACGGCCCAGGGCCGGATCGTCGCGGAGTAGCCCGATGCTCCCCACCTTCGTGATCGTCCTGCGCGAGGCCTTCGAGGCGGCGCTGCTCCTCGGCATCGTCTACACCTACCTCCAGAAGATCGGCCGCCCTCAGCACTACCGCTACGTGACGGCCGGCGCCGTCCTCGGCGTCCTCGCCAGCATCGCCACCGGCGTCGTTGTCAGCTACCTCTCGGGACCGCTCCTCGACCTCGGCCCCGACCTCGTCACCGCCGGCATCCTCTTCCTCTCGGTGGCCGTGCTGACGTGGATGCTCGTGTGGATGCGGCAGCACGCCCGCGCCATCAAGGGCGACGTGCAGCGGCGCATCGACGAGGCGGAGTCGCGGAGCCAGCTGTGGGTGATCGCCACCGTCGCCTTCGTCGGCGTCTTCCGCGAGGGCGCGGAGACGGTGCTGTTCGTCTGGGGCCTGCTCGCCCAGGCGGCGGCGGGCGCGGGCTGGGCGAGCCTGATCGGCGGCGTGCTCGGCGTGGCGGTGGCCGCGGTCGTGGCCCTGGCGATCTTCAACGGCTCCAAGGCCGTGAGCCTGCCCACGTTCTTCTCGGTGACCTCGGTCCTGCTGCTGCTCCTCGCCGCCGGGCTCTTCAGCGCGGGTGTGGGGCGGTTCCAGGGCCTCGGCCTGCTCCCCCTGACCGGCGAGCTGTGGGACACCTCGTGGCTCCTCGACGAGGGGAGTTTCGTCGGCACGCTGCTGCACGGGCTCGCCGGCTACCGGTCGCGGCCCACCTCGCTGGAGTTCGGCGCCTGGTCGCTGTACCTGCTGGTGGCCGGCGCGCTGCTCTTCGGCTCGCGGCCGACCCGGCGCTCCTCCCCGCGATCCGGGATCGCCCGGGAGGCGACGCCGTCCAACGTCCACCTGCCGTCATGATCGTCTGCCTCTGTCGCGCGCTCCCCGAGCACGCCATCCGCGCGGCCATCGCCGAAGGCACACGAGCTGGATCGAGGCCCAGCTCTCGCTCATCGGGCAGGTGGGCGAGGCCCACTACCTCGCCCAGCGGATCGTGGAAGAGGACTGATCGGGCCAGCCGTTCCCGGAAGCCGAGTGGATTCTCGGAGCCAGCCCGCACATTCGACCGGATCGAGAGGAGAGTCCCGTGCGCGTGAATCGACGGCGGTTTCTGGCAGGACTCGGCGGCGGCCTCGGGGGCATGCTCCTCGCGCTGCGCGCGCCGGGCGGGGCGGCGGAGCGGGCGGAGCCCCGCACCGCGGTGATCGGCCGGCTGATGCTCGGCACGCTCGTCGAGACCGAGGCGAGCCACGAGAGCGTCGCCGCCGCCCGGGACGCGCTCCGGGCGGGGTTCGACCGCATCGACGACGTGGATCGCCTCATGAGCGTCTTCCACGACAGCGAGGTCACGCGCCTCGCGCGCGGAGCCGGCGCGGAGGCGGCGGCCCTCAGCGAGGACACCTACCGCGTGCTCGCCGAGGCCCGCGCCGTCGCCGCGGTGACCCGGGGGGCGCTCGACGTGACGATCCTGCCGCTGATGCGGCTCTGGACGGCGGCCGCGGAGAGCGGCCGCGTGCCCTCGCGGGCCGAGCTGGACGCGACTGCCCGGCTGGTCGGCGTCGACGGCCTCGTCCTCGATGCGCGCGCCCGGACGGCGCGGCTGACGGCGCCGGGCGCTGGGGTGGACCTCGGCGGGATCGGCAAGGGCTACGCGGTGGATGTCGCCACGGACGCGCTCCGCGCCCGCGGCGTCCGGAGCGGGATCGTCAACGCAGGAGGCGATCTCCGCGTCCTCGGCCGGGGCCCGGGCGGCACTCCCTGGCGCATCGGGCTCCGGCATCCGCTCCGGCCCGAGTCCCTCCTCCTCGCGCTCTCGATCGAGGACGAGGCGGTCTGTACCTCGGGCAACTACTTCCGGTACTTCACCGTCGCCGGCCGGCATTACGGTCACGTGCTCGACCCGCGTCGCGGCACGCCGGCCGAGACGGCGCTGAGCGCGACCGTCGTGGCCTCCCAGGCGATGCGGGCCGACGGGCTCGCCACGGGCGCGCTGGTGTGCGGCGTCCACGGCGCGCTCGACGTGATGGCGGCGGCGGGCGTGGACGGCGTGGTGGTGAGCGAATGGAAGGGGCATCCCGGGGGCGTGGTCGCGCACGTCACGCGCGGCCTCGCGGGCCGGGTCGAGCTGCTGGATCCCACGGCCGTCGTCAGCGCGTGACGGCCGGAGCGTCCTCGGAGGGGGGCGGAGCCCCCCTC
>JACQCN010000252.1 GCA_016201575.1 Candidatus Rokuibacteriota bacterium
CGGCCCTCACGCCCCTCCCCTTTCTCCCACGCGCGAAGAGTTCAGGCTCCTCGCTCAGCGGGGAAACCTGGT
Source organism: Candidatus Rokuibacteriota bacterium (assembly GCA_016201575.1). GTDB lineage: Bacteria > Methylomirabilota > Methylomirabilia > Rokubacteriales > CSP1-6 > AR9. The sequence goes on from JACQCN010000252.1 coordinate 73, forward strand.
TCCCGTCTACGCCGAGCTGCCGGCGGATCTGGACACACCCCTGTCCGCGTTCCTCCGACTGCGGCCGGGGCCGTACGCGTTCCTTCTGGAGTCGGTGGAGGGCGGCGAGAAGTGGGCGCGCTACTCCTTCCTCGGCAGCGACCCCTTCATGGTGCTGGGCGCCAAGGACGACCGGCTCACCCTCCGCGGCGCCGACGGGAAGACGGAGCGGCTGCCCGCCGGCAACCCGCTCGCCGCGCTGCGCGACCTGCTCGCCCGTTTCCACCCGGTCGCCGTCCCCGGGCTCCCGCGCTTCCAGGGCGGCGCGGTGGGCTATCTCGCCTACGACGCCGTCCGGCACATCGAGCGCCTGCCGCGGACGACCCGGGACGACCTGGGTCTCCCCGACGCCATCTTCCTCCTCACGGACAACCTGCTGGTCTTCGACAACCTCCGCCACCGGCTCCTGGTCATCGCCAACTCCCACGTCGACAAGACGGATTCCGCCTCGCTCGACCGGGCCTACGACGCCGCCGCGGTGAAGATCGGGATGACGCTCGCGAAGCTCGGGCGGCCCGCCTCCGCGCCGGCGACCCTCACCCTGCCGGCCGTGGACCCGTTGCTCGCGCTCGACGAGGAGGGGTTCACGTCGACCATGGACGCGGCCGCCTTCACCCAGGCCGTGCGGCGGGCGAAGGAGTACATCGCGGCGGGCGACGCCTACCAGATCGTCCTCTCGCGACGGCTCGACACCCGGCTCGAGAGCGATCCGTTCACCGTCTACCGCGCGCTGCGGACGATCAACCCCTCGCCCTACCTGTTCTACCTGCGCCTGGGCAAGACCAGCATCGTGGGCTCGTCGCCCGAGGTCCTGGTTCGCGCGGAGGACGGACGCGTCGAGGAGCGGCCCATCGCCGGAACGCGGCCGCGGGGCCGCACGCCCGAGGACGATGCCCGCATCGAGGCCGAGCTCCGGAGCGACCCCAAGGAGCGGGCCGAGCACGTGATGCTGGTCGACCTCGGCCGCAACGACGTCGGGCGCGTGGCCGAGCTGGGCTCGGTCGCGGTGACGGAGTTCATGACGGTCGAACGGTACTCGCACGTCATGCACCTCGTCAGCAACGTGGTGGCCCGGCTCAAGCCGGGCGCCGACGCGTTCGACGTCCTGGCCGCCTGCTTCCCCGCCGGGACGGTGACCGGCGCGCCGAAGATCCGTGCCATGGAGATCATCGACGAGCTGGAGCCGACGCAGCGGGGCCCCTACGCGGGCGCGGTCGGATACGTCTCCTACTCCGGCAACCTCGACTCCTGCATCACGATCCGGACGATCGTGTGCCACGGACGCCGGGCCTCGGTCCAGGTCGGCGCCGGCATCGTGGCCGACTCCGACCCCAAGGCGGAGTGGCTCGAGACCTGCTCGAAGGCGCGCGGCCTCGTGCTGGCGCTGCGGATCGCCGCCGCCGGGGGCCGCTCGTGATCCTCGTCATCGACAACTACGACTCGTTCACTTACAACCTCGTCCAGTACCTCGGGGAGCTGGGCGCGAAGCTGGAGGTCGTGCGCAACGACGCCGTCGACGCGGCGGCGATCGCCGCCCTGCGGCCGGAGCGCATCGTGATCTCGCCCGGGCCGGGCACGCCCGACGACGCGGGCGTCACGCTCGAGGTCATCCGCCAGCTCTCGGCGACCACGCCCATCCTGGGCGTGTGCCTGGGCCACCAGGCGATCGGCCAGGCCTTCGGCGCGACGGTGAGCCGGGCGCAGCGGCAGATGCACGGCAAGACGTCGTCGATCGAGCACGACGGCCGCGGCGTGTTCCGGGGCCTGCCCAGCCCGTTCAGCGCGACCCGGTACCACTCGCTCGTGGTCCTGTCCGAGACGGTGCCGCCCAACCTCGAGATCTCCGCGCGGTCGGAGGACGGCGAGGTCATGGGGCTGCGCCACCGGGAGCGTCCCGTGGAGGGCGTGCAGTTCCACCCCGAGTCGATCCTGACCGAGCACGGGAAGACGTTGCTGCAGAACTTCCTCGAACTGAGTTAGATGTCGCGAGGCGCAGCCGAGCTCTCCCTGTCGCAAGCCCGGCGCCGCCGGGCGTCGCTGGTGTCGTCGCGAGGCGCAGCCGAGCTCTCCCTGTCGCAAGCCCGGCGCCGCCGGGCGCCGCTGGTGTCGTGCGGCGCAGCGGCGGCCTGACCATGCCCGGAGCCGCCGAGCCGCCGAGTCGTCGCGACACCGTTACCGAGCTGGGGCTGGTCCGCGAGCTGCGGCGTCTGTTCGCCGACGGCGCGGGCGTGAGGCTCGGAATCGGGGACGACTGCGCGGTCCTCGAGCCGGCCTCTGGTCGCGCGCTCCTCGCCACCACCGACCTCCTGATCGAGGGCGTCCACTTCCGCCGGCGCTACGCGACGCCCGGGGACATCGGCTGGAAGGCGCTCGCGGTGAACCTCTCGGACATCGCGTCGATGGGCGGCCGGCCCCGCTGGGCGGTCATGGCGCTCGCCTGCCCCGAGACGGTGACCGCGGACGAGGTCCTCGAGTTCGCGGCCGCGATGCAGGAGCTCGCGCTCGCCCACGGCGTCGCCATCGTCGGGGGCGACACCTCGGCCTCGCCGGCCGGCTGGGTCGTCAACGTGACTCTTCTCGGCGAGGCGGTCGCGAGCCCGAAGCTCAGGTCGGGGGCGCGACCCGGCGACCTGGTGGCCGTCACCGGCGCGCTGGGACGCTCCGCCGCCGGCCTGGCGCTGCTCGAGGCCTTTCCCGACGAGCGCGGCGACCTGGTCGCCGCCCACCTGCGCCCCACCGCCCGCGTGCGCGAGGGTCAGGCGCTGGGGACCGTCGCGGGGGTGACCGCCATGATCGATCTCTCGGACGGCTTGGCGACGGACCTCGGCCACGTCGCGGAGGAGAGCGGGGTGGGCGCGCGCGTCGATCTCGCCCGCCTGCCCGTCGATGCGGCCACCCGCGAGGCCGGGCGCCGGCTCGGCGTGGACCCGGTGGCCTGGGCCACCAGTGGAGGCGAGGACTACGAGCTGCTGGTCACGATCGCCCCCGACGCGCGGGGTGAGGCCGAGCGGGCGGCGCGACTCACCGTCATCGGCGAGATCACGTCGGCGGGGCCGGTCCAGTTCGTGGCCGCCGACGGGCGGCCGGCCGCCGTCGCGGCGGGCTTCGAGCACTTCGTCCGCTCGGGCCGGGACCGCAATGCCTGACATGCTGACGCTGAAGATCCTGAGCCTGCTCTTCCTCGTGGCCTGCTCGGGGCTCCTCTCGGGCGCCGAGGCCGCTTACTTCTCGCTCGGTCGGGCGCGCCTGAAGCAGATCACCGAGTCGGGCGGCAAGGACGGGCTCGCGCCCCTCATCGAGCGGCCGCACGACCTGCTCGTGACGCTGCTCGTCGGGATCACCTTCGTCAACATCAGCGCGTCGGCCCTCGCCACCGAGATCGCGGCCGAGCTGTTCGGCCGGCGCAGCCTCGCCGTCGCCATCGGGGGCATGGTGTTCCTCCTGACCGTGTTCGGGGAGGTCCTGCCCATGACGCTCGCCGTCCAGCACCCGACCCGGTTCTCGGAGCTGGTGAACCGGCCGGTGGCGTGGCTCTCGGGGCTCCTCACGCCCGTACGCCTCGTGCTCTCGGGGCTCACGATCCTGCTGGTCCGCGCCGCCGGACGGGCGCGGCCGGCCGAGCCGGAGCTGACCGGCGAGGAGCTGCGCACGCTCGTCGACGTCGGGGCGCGGGAGGGCGTGGTGGAGCGGGAAGAGCGGGACATGATCCACAACGTCTTCGAGCTGGAGGACACGCTCGTCCGCGAGGTGATGGTGCCCCGGACGGACATCTTCGGCCTGGACATCGAGACGCCGACCGAGGCGATCCTGCCCGCGCTCCGCGAGCACCTCCACTCCCGCGTGCCCGTCTACGAAGAGACCCTCGACTCCATCGTCGGCGTCCTCTACACGAAGGACCTCCTGCGCCACCTGCACGGGCTGCCGCCGAGCTTCGACCTCCGGGCGGTCCTGCATCCGCCCTACTTCGTGCCGGAGTCCAAGCGGGCCGACGCGCTGCTCCAGGAGTTCCAGGCCAAGAAGCTCCACATGGCGATCGTCGTGGACGAGTACGGCGGGACGGCGGGCCTCGTCTCCCTCGAGGACCTGCTGGAGGAGCTGGTGGGCGAGATCGCCGACGAGTACGACGAGCCCGAGCGCCTCATCCAGCCGCTCGACGGCCACACCTTCCGGGTGGCCGGCAAGCTGCCGATCGACGAGCTGAACGCGGCGACGGGCCTCAAGATCTCGGACGAGGGCTACGCCACGGTGGGCGGATGGGTCCTCGACCTCTTCGGCCGCGTCCCCCGCAAGGCCGAGCGCGTGGAGACGGGGGAGATGGCGGTGACGGTCGAGAAGGTGGAGAGGACG
>JACQCN010000047.1 GCA_016201575.1 Candidatus Rokuibacteriota bacterium
CGCCTTGGCCACCACGTCGGGGTAGGCCTTGAACCAGCCCGTGACCCTCACCCACCTGCCACCCTTCACCTGCCAGACTTGCACCAGGCCGCCGCCCTCGTGATCGATCGGCGTGATCTCAAGGGGTGGCACCAGACCTCCACTGTATGGCCGCAGCGGCCTGAGAGTAGTACGTCGCGGCGATGGGGAAGATATACGGGTAACGGGTCCCATCGGCGGTCGCCGCCTTGCCGAAGCCTGGGGAGGTGCCGGGAATCTGGTCCTCGGTCAGCTTCGCGGTCAGCGCGTAGATCTGCGGAGTGCCGTAGACGCTGATGACGACCGCGCCCTCCTTCCTGAAGCGCTCGTAGGACTCGATCGCGGGCGGGACCTTGTACTCGTGATCGACCTCGACGACCCTGATCTTGTGGCCCCTCACCCCGCCCTTGGCGTTCACGAGCTTGACGTAGTCGTGGTACCCGGGACACAGGTTGACGCCGATCGTCTGGGTGGCGCCCGTTCGATCGCACTGGAACCCGATGACAATTTCGTGGTTCGCCGCCACGAGTCCGACAACCGCAAAGCTCATCCCGAGCGAGAGCGCGATGGCCATCAGCGTCGTGCGGTGTCTCTTCATGGTCGCACTCCTCTTATTCAGCGCCCGTCGGAGACGCTGCTGCCGGCCTGTCTTCGAGCAAAATGAAGTCGAGCTCCTTGTCCTTTCCGCGTAGCCGGCCGACGAGAAAGCGCAGGAGATTGCCATTGACGATCTTCCCGACTCGGTCGTTCTGCGCGATGATGCGGCGGAACTCGGGCTTGGGGAGGAAACACAGGCGCGCAAGGGTCAGCGCCTGGGCCGAGGCCGAGGCGGGCCGGTCGTCGACGAGTCCATACTCGCCGAAGCAGCGACCCGGCCCAAGCACGTTGAGTCGAACGGGACTCGGCCGCCTGCGCCCGGCGCCGACATGTTGGGGGAGGAAGAACTCGACCTGACCTTCGAGGATGAGGTAGAGCCCATCGGTTGGCAGCCCTTCGGTCAGGATGAGCCGGCCCGGGGCGACGTCCAGGAGCTGACACGACGACAGGATCTGATCCAGGTCACCGGACTCCAGTTGCTCGAACACGACAGACTTGGCCTATCCTGTCCCTATACTTCTGAAGGTTCGTTCGATTCGGTGTGATGTCCCCCGGCATTGCCGCGTCGCCCTCATGCGGCCGGCAACTCGGCCAGCTCGGCCCGCACCGTGTCGGGCTCGATCAGCGTGCCGAGGCGTTCGAAAATCTCGCGGCCAGCTTTGGCGGCGGAGGTATCAGCGGGTGACCCACAGGAGCCGCAGAACCTCTTGCCCGGGGTCATCTCTATCCTGCAGGTGGGGCATATGAGGGCCAGCGAGGCGCCGCAGTCCTCGCAGAAGCGTGCGTCCGTCGGGTTCTCCTGCTGACACCGCGGACACTTCATCGTCTGGCCTCCTGTAGCTCACGGCGGTGGCGTGGGAGGAGGGCGATGGGGAGGGTAGCGCCGGGGAACGGTAGGGGTCAAGGAGAGCGAGAGGCGTCCCGGGCGGGAGTGGAACAGCGGACGCCCGGCAGGCATAATGGCCCCTGCCATGCCGCGCTGGTCGGTCGCTCCGGACAAGACGCCGCCACCCGAGCTGGTGGCGCTCGCCGAGCAGGTCGAGCACGACGGCGGGCGCGCGCTCGCCCTCTACCAGGACCCCGTCGCAGCGCGACCTCTCGCCCACCCACGTCAAGCGGCTCCTGGACGTCGTCAAGAAAGTCGACCGCTTCGTCGATCCGATCGTCGCCATGTCCCCGAAGCCCGGCGTCTACTGGACGCCGAACGGCAACCACCGCCGGGTCGTCCTCCAGAAGCTCAAGGCGGAGTTCGTCCCCGCGATCCTGATCCCCGAGCCCGAGGTGGCCTTCCTGATCCTCGCCCTCAACACCGAGAAGGCCCACAACCTCAAGGAGAAGTCGCTGGAGGTGATCCGGATGTACCGCGGGCTCGCCGAGGAGTCGCCGCGGGCGACGGAGGAGGAGTACGCCTTCCAGTTCGAGGCGCCGCACTTCATCACCCTCGGCCTGCTCTACGAGGCCAACAAGCGCTTCGCGGGAGGTGCCTTCGCGCCGATCCTGCGCCGCGTCGACAAGTTCCTGAAGGGGACGCTGGCCAAGACGCTCGAGGAGCGGCGGGAGCGCGCGGAGCTGGTGCGCGAGGCCGACGAGGTGCTGGCCGAGGCCGTCAAGAAGGTCAAGAAGCGCGGGATCAACCACCCCTACGTGAAGAACTACCTGCTGGCCCGGACCACGCCGCTCACCCGCGCCCGGAAGACGCTGCCCTCGTTCGAGCAGACCTTCAAGAAGCTCCGCGACAACCTCGAGGCGTTCGACGTGAGCAAGGTGCGCTACGAGGACGTCCAGCGCTCGGCGATCATGGCCGCGCCCGCCCCCGGCGAGTAGCGCGCATGCCGAGGCCGCCCACGCTCAGCGACGCCGAGGTGGCGCAGCGCCTCCAGGCGCTGCCCGGCTGGACCGTCGCCGGCGGCCGGCTCCACCGCGACGTCCAGTTCCGCGACTTCTCCGAGGCGTTCGGGTTCATGGCCCGCGTCGCGCTGCTCGCGGAGAAGATGGACCATCATCCCGACTGGAGCAACGTCTACAACCGGGTGACGTTCGAGCTAATGACGCACGACGCCGGCGGCCTGACCACGCTGGACTTCGACCTCGCCGGGAAAATCTCGGCGCTGATCCGATGATGCGAGGCGCCGCCGAGCGTTCGTCATCGCAAGCACCGCGATTGCGGTGCGAGCTGTCGCCCGCATTTCGAGCCGAGCGGCGTCGGCGGAAGCCCGCCACGTGGCAATGCGAGCCGCCGCCGGAGGCGAGGCGAGCCGAAGAATCCGAGAATGGCGAAGCCCGGGGCCCGAGTCAATCGAGGCGAGCCAAGATTTCGAGATCGGCGAAGCCGTGCGTCGCTGGTGGTGAGGGGGTCAGAGCCGGCTCCCAACCGATTGCCGGGAGCCCGCGGTGAAGTCGATCGCCACGCTGGACTTCGACAAGAAGGTCGCGATCGTCACGGGCGGCACGGGCGCGCTCGGCCAGGCGGTCTCGCGCCGCCTTCTCGCCGGCGGCGCCGCCGTGGCCGTGCCCTACGCGGTGCCCGCCGAGGCCGACGCGCTCCGCGACGCGCTCGCGCCGTCCGAGCGCGAGCGGCTCCTCGCCGCCCCCGCCGACGTCACCGACCCCGTTGCCGCCGAGCGGTTCGCGGCCGACGTGCTCGCGCGCTTCGGCCGCCTCGACGTGCTCGTCTGCGCCGTCGGCGGCTTTGCGCCGGGCGACCTCGTGTCCACCCCGCCCGCGACCTGGCACCGGATGCTCGCGCTGAACCTCACCAGCGCCTACGCGGCCTGCCGCGCGGCCCTGCCCGCGATGATCCGCGCGCGCGCCGGTCGCGTCGTCATCGTCGCCTCGCGCGCGGTGCAGCCGCCGGCGGGCGGCTTCCTCGCCTACACCGTGGCCAAGTCCGGCGCGCTCGCCCTCACCCAGGCGCTCGCGCAGGAAGTCCGGCCGCACGGGATCACCGTCAACGCGGTGCTGCCCAGCACGATGGACACGCCCGCGAACCGGCGCGCGATGCCGGACGCCGACCGCTCGGGCTGGGTCTCCGTCGACTCCGTCGCCGGCGTGATCGCCTGCGGCGTGACCGCGGAGGGCCGGCGCCTCGAGGAAGCGCGCGCGCGCACGGCGCACTGGCGCCGCTGGGGGCCCTACCTGACCGAGCGGCAGTGGGGCACGGTGCGCGAGGACTACTCGCCCGAGGGCACCGCCTGGGAGTACTTCCCCCATGATCACGCCCGCTCGCGCGCCTACCGCTGGGGCGAGGACGGGCTGGCCGGCATCTCCGACAACCACCAGCGGCTCTGCTTCGCGCTCGCCCTCTGGAACGGGCGCGACCCGATCCTGAAGGAGCGCCTGTTCGGGCTCACCGGCAACGAGGGCAACCACGGCGAGGACGTCAAGGAGTACTACTTCTACCTCGACTCCACGCCGACGCACTCGTACATGAAGTACCTCTACAAGTACCCGCAGGCGGCCTTCCCGTACGGGACGCTCGTCGAGGAGAATCGCCGCCGCGGGCGCGGCGCGCCCGAATACGAGCTCCTCGACACCGGGGTGTTCGACGAGAACCGGTACTTCGACGTCTTCGTGGAGTACGCCAAAGCCGCGCCCGACGACGTGCTCATCCAGATCACCGCCGTCAACCGCGGGCCCGAGCCCGCCCCCCTCGACCTGCTGCCGACGCTCTGGTTCCGCAACACGTGGTCGTGGGAGCCGGGCGCCCGCCGGCCGCGCCTCTGCAACCGCGAGGCGGGCGCGGGCTACGAGGTGGTCAAGGCCGAGCACGAGACGCTCGGGCGGCGCTGGCTCCTCTGCGAGGGCGTGCCCGAGCTGCTCTTCATCGAGAACGACACCAACACCGCGCGCCTGTTCGGCGCGCCCAACGCCAGCGAGGCGGTCAAGGACGGGATCAACGACTACGTCGTCCACCGCCGGGCCGGCGCCGTCAACGGCGCCCGCGTCGGCTCCAAGGCCGCCGTGCGCTACCAGATGACGCTCGGCGCCGGCGAGTCCGCCGTCGTGCGCCTGAGGCTCTGCGACGTCGTGCCCGCCAAGCCCTTCGGGGGGGCGTTCGAGGCCACCCTGGCCGCCCGCGCCCGCGAGGCCGACGCGTTCTACGCGACGGTGACGCCGCCGGACCTCTCCGACGACGCCAGGCGGGTGATGCGCCAGGCGTTCGCCGGGCTGCTGTGGTCCAAGCAGTTCTATCAC
>JACQCN010000253.1 GCA_016201575.1 Candidatus Rokuibacteriota bacterium
GCGCGGCCCCGCGGGGGCTGCACCCTGCGCCACCCGCCCGGTCGCGCCATCGCCGTTCGCGAATAATACGCTCTACCGGCCTCCCGCGGCGCCCGGTCCGCCGCCTCCGCGCCGCGGTCACTTGCCGAGCCCGCTCGGTCTAATGGAATAGCGGCCCGCCGACCGGTCGAAATCGGTGTACACCCGGATGTTGCGCGTCGTGACGACGTAGCCGATCGTGGCCCCGGCGACCTCGAGCGGCTCCACCTCCACGTCGCCGGGCCCGAGCGCCGGGTAGCGCTCCCGCAGCTCGCGCGCGACGACGGCCGCATCGGCTACTCGAGGCCGGTCGTCTTCTTCGGCGCGATCCAGTCCTTCTCCTTCATGAAGGAGTTGGCCAACGCCACGTCCTCGGGCTGGGGCAGCGTCTCGCGCAGGTGCCGGGCATGCTCCTCGGGGGAGAGCAGCCGGCCGTCCACCGACCACGGCTGCCCGGCGTAGCCGCCGATCTTCCGGTTGTACCGGATGTCGGGGACGGCGAGCCTCGGCTGCCCTTCCGGGATCAGGCGGTTGGCCGACTCCACGAGCGAGCGCACCTCGGCCAGGAACAGCTCGCGGGCGTGCTCGTTGAGCTGCGTCCGGTCGGCCGGCCCCGGGTTCTCCGCCTCGTCGTACCGGCCCTTGAGGCCGTAGACGTAGGCCCACTGGGCCGAGCCCGAGTGGTCCACGCCGAAGAGGTCGTAGGCCGTCGACAGCCACTTGTTGAAGTACTTCTGCAGGAACCCGATCGGGACCTGGCCGGCACGGATGATCCGCTTGATGCCGTCGTTGCCGGTGCCGAGGTGGAAGGACTCCTCCTTCAGCATGGGCGGCATGCTGCGGGCCAGCGGCGCGAAGGCCGAGCGCGAGAGCATCTTGAGCTGGAACTTGCCGTCGCGGTCGATGAACTGGGTGAACACCAGGAAGTCGATCCAGTTGTCGACGTCCTCGTTGAAGGAGCCGAGGAGCCGGCTCTTCTTGAAGGCCCGCCGCTCGAGCAGCTTCTGCGCCTCCCGGCGCCCGGACTCGCCGAAGTGGTGCACGAGGAGGTAGGCCATCTGGTAGCCGTGGCGCATCTCCTCCCGGTTCACCCGGGCCAGGCTCTCGAAGTCATAGTCGGACGGCGCGTCGTCGTAGAGGTGCCGCTGCTGCTCGACGGAGGCGAACTCCGTGTCGCCCTGGACGGCGATCAGGTACTCGCAGGCGTCCCGGATCCGCTGGTCGGGGATCTCGAGCACCGTCTCCCACTTCCGCTCGCCCTTGAAGTCGCCGAACTCGATCTCCGGGTGGCTGTCCCCGAAGAGCGCCTCGAACTCGTAGCGGCCGACGTGGTCGCCGGTCATGCCGATCTCGCGCTTCCACGCCTCGAAGTAGTCGGTCCACTCGTTCCAGGTCGCGATCTTCACCGGCATCTCATTTCCCCTTGAAGCGCGGCACGCGCTTGTCGACCCAGGAATCCAGGCCCTCGCGGGCGTCCTCGCTCTTGAAGAGCTGGATCTGCAGCTCCTGCTCGAGCGCGAGCCCGTCGTAGAGGTCCATCTCCATCCCGGACTGGATCGAGCGCTTGATGTGACCGACCGCCTTGGCGGCCTTGTTGGGCGGCAGGAACTGCCGCGCGTAGGCGAGGGCCGACGGCCAGAAGTCGGGCCCCTCCAGGATCTTGCTGACGAGCCCGATCTCCAGGGCCTCGTCGAACGCGAAGGTACGCCCGGTGGCGATCAGCTCCAGGGCCCGCGCCTTGCCGATGAGCCGCGCCAGGCGCTGGGTGCCGCCGGTGCCCGGGAGCACGCCGAGCGCCACCTCCGGCAGCCCGATCTTGCCGCCGTCGCGCCGGGCGACGCGGAGGTCGCAGGCCATGGCGATCTCGAGGCCGCCGCCCACCGTGGTCCCGTTGAGGGCGGCGATCACGAGCTTGGGCGTCTTCTCCAGCCGCAGCAGCGTCTCGTTGGCGTGCAGGCAGAAGTAGTACTTGAAGGTCGGGTCGGCCTTCTGGAGCATGTTGATGTCGGCGCCCGCCGAGAAAAACTTCTCGCCCGCGCCGCGCAGCACGAGGACGTGGACGTCTCCGTCCATGCGCGCGCGCAGGATGGCCTCGTCGAGCTGCCGGAACATCTCGTAGGTATAGGTATTGGCCGGGGGGTCGTCGAGCGTGAGCACCGCGATGCCCCGGTCCGTCTCGTAGTGAACCAGATCCCTGTCCCTGTCCATGTCCGTCTCCTATCCCAGGATCACCCAGAGGGCCTTCGCGGTCTTCGCTCCGAGGTTTTCCCAGCCGTGGGGGGTGCCGCCGTCGAGGTAGGCGCTGTCGCCCGCCTCGAGCACGTGCCGCTCCCC
>JACQCN010000254.1 GCA_016201575.1 Candidatus Rokuibacteriota bacterium
AGCGTCGGGATCACGGCGCGGGTCCTCGCGGACCTGGGGCGGCTCCAGGACGCCGCGGCCCGGGTCGTCCTCGGCGCCGCCGTCGTCGACGACGTGCTCGGGCTCGTGATCCTCGCCGTCGTCAGCGGGCTCGCCCGGACGGGCACCGTCTCCGTGGCCGGCACCGTATTGATCCTCTTGAAGGCCGCGCTCTTCCTGGTGGTGGCCATCGGCCTCGGCATCCGGTACGCGCCCGCGCTCCTCCAGTGGGTGGGCCTCATGAAGGCGCGCGGGAGCCTGATCGTCTACGCGGTCTTCTTCTGCGTGCTGCTGGCGGCGGTGGCCGAGCGCATGGGCCTGGCCACCATCATCGGCGCCTTCGCGGCGGGCCTGGTCCTGGCCCGGACGGAGCGTCGCGCGCACATCGAAGACCAGATCCGCCCGGTGGCCGACCTGTTCGTCCCGATCTTCTTCGTGACGATCGGGATGCGGGTCGATCCGGCCACGCTCAACCCGTTCGCCGGAGCGGGCGGCGGCCTCGCCCTCGCGCTGGCCCTGACCGCGGTGGCGATCGTATCGAAGCTCGCGGCCGGGTTCGGCGTCTACCGCCGGGGCATCCGGCGCTGGCCGGTGGCCGTGGGCATGATCCCGCGGGGCGAGGTGGGGCTGATCTTCGCGGGGATCGGGAGAGCCAGCGGGGTGATCGAGGAGGCGGTCTACGCGCCGATCGTGGCGATGGTCATGCTGACGACCTTCGTCGTGCCTCCGTGGCTCAAGGTCGTCTACGCCAAGCCGTGACGATGTCAGGAGGGCGAACCATGGCGAGCGCCGGCAGGGACATCGAAGAGCCCTACGAAGCCAACGGAGGCCATCAGCCCGAGGCCTAGGCGGGGGGCGACGGGCACTCCGCCCGTCGCCCCCCCCGAGACTCCCGTTCTACTTCGCCTGCTTGGCGATGATCTGCTCCTTGATCTTGTTGTAGGTGGCCTGCGGCACGATCTTCTTCTTCACCAGCTCGTCCTTCCGCTTGTAGGGCCGCCCCTCGATAATCTTCTTGGCGGTGGCGTCGCCGATCCCCGGCAAGGTCTGCAGATCCTGGGCCGACGCGGTGTTGAGGTCGATCTTGCCCCCCTTGGTCTCGCCGGCGGCCTTGGCGTCCGCCTTCGTCTCCGCCGCGGCGGCCTTGTCCGCCTTCTTGTCGGCGGCGAGGGCGGGGCCGCCGAGCGCGCCGAGCGCGAAGAGCAGGGCGACGAGCAGCGCAACCACTCTGGTCATGGGTCTTCCTCCTGGTATGTCCGGATCGACCGGAGATGTGAGTTCCCGGGGGAGGATTAAATCACATCCGCCCCGGCGCCCCCTATTGACAACAAATGCTATATAGAGTTATTCATACATAGGCATGACGACGCCGCCGGGGGCCATCGCGCTGCAGGTCTTCAAGGCGGAGTTCTTCAAGGCCCTGGCCCACCCCCTGCGCATCCGGATCCTGGAGGTGCTCCTCACGGGCCCGCGGAGCGTCCACGAGCTGCAGGACGCCCTCGGCCTCGACCAGCCCACCGTCTCCCAGCAGCTGGCCGTGCTGCGGGCCAAGAACATCGTGGAGGCGCGCAAGGAGGGGACGGCGGTGCGCTACACGCTGCGCGACCCCGCCCTCCGCGAGCTGCTCGAGGTGGCGCGCCGGATCTTCAACAACCACCTGATCGGCACCCAGACCATGCTGCGCGAGCTGCGCCGCGAGTCGCGGCGCCGCTAGATGCTGCTCTTCGCCAAGATCCTCAAGGTCGGGCTCGCCACCGAGCCGCTGGCCCCCGCCCGCGACGGGACGATCGAGCTGGCGCGGCAGGTGGACGCCCGCGCCCGGCGGCTCTTCGGCCGCGCCCTGGCCGTGCGCGAGGTCGACGCCGGCTCCTGCAACGGCTGCGAGATCGAGATCACCGGGCTCACCTCGCCCGTGTACGACAGCGAGCGCTTCGGCATCCACTTCGTGGCCTCGCCCCGGCACGCCGACCTCCTGCTGGTGACGGGACCGGTGACGCGCAACATGGAGGTGCCGCTGCGGAAGACCTGGGAGGCGACCCCGGAGCCCCGGCTCGTGGTGGCCGTGGGCGACTGCGCGAAGACCTGCGGCGTCTTCCGCGGAAGCTACGCCGTCGCCGGCAGCGTCGACCGCGTCGTGCCGGTCGACGTCTTCGTCGCGGGCTGCCCGCCCGAGCCGGCGGACATCCTCCGCGGCATCCTGGCGGCGCTGGACCGGCGGTGACGGCCGACGTCCTCCTCGCCCTCACGCTGGCCGCCTTCACGGCGGGCGCCGTCGCCGCCCTCGCCGTGCCACGCGGGCTCGGGCGCGCCCTCGTCGCCGCCTGCGCGGTCGCGGGCTCGCTCGCCGCCCTCGCCCTCGGCGCCGTCAGCCTGGGAACCGGGATCGTCACGGGGCTGACCGCGCCCGTCCTCCCCCTCACCGGCCTCGCCCTCCGCATCGACGGGCTCGCCGCGTTCTTCCTGATCGTGATCGGGCTCGTGGGCGCGCCGGCCGCCGTCTACGGGTACGGCTACTCCGCTCACTACGAGGGCCGGTACTCGCTGCGGCTGCTCGGCGCGATGCTGAACGTCCTCCTCCTGTCGATGGTCCTCCAGGTCATGGCCGACAACGCGCTCACCTTCCTGCTCGCCTGGGAGGTGATGTCGCTGTCGGCGTACCTCCTGGTCCTCACCGAGCACGGCGAGCGCGAGACGGTGCGGGCCGGTCACTGGTACCTCGCCGTCACCCACGCCGGGTTCGTCGCCCTCGTGGCGATGTTCCTGCTCATGTCGGGCGCCGACCTGACCGCCTCCTTCGCGGCCATGCGCGGCGCCCCGCTCGCCCCCGCCGTGCGCGACGCCGCGTTCCTGCTGGCCCTGGTCGGCTTCGCCGCCAAGGCGGGCCTGGTGCCCCTGCACGTGTGGCTCCCCATGGCGCACCCGGTGGCGCCGAGCCACGTGTCGGCGCTCCTCTCCGGCGTCGTGATCAAGATGGGCGTGTACGGGTTCATCCGCGTCGTGGTCGACCTGCTCGGCGGCGGGCCGATCTGGTGGGGCGGGCTCGTGCTCGCCGTGGGCGCGGTGTCGGCGCTCCTCGGCGTCCTGTACGCGCTGATGGAGCACGACCTCAAGCGCCTGCTCGCCTACCACTCGGTCGAGAACATCGGGATCATCTTCATCGGCATCGGCGCGGGAATGATCTTCCAGCGCTACGGCCTGGGGACGCTGGCCGTGCTCGGCTTCGTCGGCGGCCTCTACCACACGATCAACCACGCCTGCTTCAAGGGCCTGCTCTTCCTCGGCGCCGGCTCGGTGCTGCACGCCACCCACACGCGCAACATGGAGGCGATGGGCGGCCTGATCACGCGGATGCCGCGCACGGCCGTCTTCTTCCTGATCGGCGCCGCCGCCATCTCGGCCCTCCCGCCCCTCAACGGCTTCGCCTCCGAGTGGCTCGTGTTCCAGGCCCTGCTCGCCGGCTCCACGATCCCGCAGCCCGAGGTCGCGGTGCTGATGCCCCTCGCGGTCGGGATGCTGGCGCTGACGAGCGGGCTCGCCGCCGCCTGCTTCGTGAAAGCCTTCGGCATCACGTTCCTGGCGATCCCGCGCTCGCCCGCGGCGGAGGCGGCGCGCGAGTGCGGCCTGCCGATGCAGGCGGGCATGGCGGCGCTGACCGTTGCGTGCGTCGTGCTCGGCCTCCTGCCCTTCGCGGTGGTGCCCGCGCTCGGCGCCGCCCTCGCGGGCCTCGGCCACCTGCCGGGCGGCGCCGTGGCGTTCACGCTCGCGCTCCCGCTGCGCGTGCCCGCCACCTTCGGCCAGATGTCCACGCCGCTGCTCGCGCTGCTCCTGGCGCTGCTCGTCGCGCTCACCGCCGGCGCCCTCCGGCTCCTCGCCGACCGCCGCCGGCGCGTGGGCGACACCTGGAGCTGCGGCCGCATTGGCCAGACGCCGCGCATGGAGTACACGGCGACGGCGTTCGCGGAGCCGCTCCGGCGGGTGTTCGCGGAGCTCTACCGACCCACGCGCGACCTCACCATCGACTTCCACCCGGAGTCCCGCTACTTCGTCCAGTCGATCGAGTACCGGAGCGAGATCCGCCCGTGGTTCGAAACCGTCCTGTACGGGCCGCTGCTCGCGCTGTTCCGGGCGGCCGGCGGGCGGGTCCGCCGGCTCCAGGCGGGATCCGTCCACCTCTATCTCGTCTACCTGACCGTGGCGCTGGTGCTGCTGCTGAGCGTCGCCCGGTGGAACCTCGGAGGGGGGCTCCGCCCCCCTTCCGAACCTCCCCC
>JACQCN010000255.1 GCA_016201575.1 Candidatus Rokuibacteriota bacterium
CGGTACGACCTCCTGACCCGTCTGGTCGAGGGAGAGGACCGGAAGGGATCCGCTTTTGACGTCGCCTTTCACCAGGGCCACGTCCGCGTCCTCCGAAGTCCTGAGCACCGTCACCGGGACCGGATCAGACACGTCCGGGAAGAACGCCCTGAGCTGGACCACGTGCGGCCGCACCCCGAGGCTGAGGATCGCCGCGATCTCCTCGTCCTCCCTCCAGGGCTCGATCACGTGGCGGTTCGTGAGCATTGTCCCCTCCCGGCTTACGAGGAAGGCGGTCCCGAAAAACATACTCTTCACGACCGGCCCGTTGCCACCGACCGAGACCGGAGCCCGGCCGAGGGGATCACGGAGTGGATGCCCTTTTGCGTCCGCGGCGAGGTAGCGTAACGGCTGTCCGGAAGGATCCTCGAAGGTCACCGCCCCTTGGAGGAGCGCGATGCCGCCCGCGTAGCTGCGGATGATTCGTTCGCCGGCGCCGCCCGCTGCCTCCACGGCCCGAAGCTTCCCCTCGATACGTTCACGGTCGGCCTTCTGACGCTGCTGCTCGACCCGGAGCGTCGCCGCGAGGTCGGTCAGCTCTCCGCGAGTCCCCACGATCACGTGGCGACTGTCGGCAACCCTCCGCTCCAGGTCCGCTCGCCGGACCCGCTCTCCCTGAAGCCGGGTCGCCACCTCCGTCACCGCCCGCGCCGTGGAGCGCTGGCCGGTGTACAAGGCGACGGGCACCCCCACGAGGAACACGACGAGGAGCAGGGCCACGGCGAGCCCGACCCCTTTGACGGTCCAGGAGGCCTCCTGCAGCACGCCCCAAGCCAGAGACGTGAGAAACGTGGTGGCGCCGGCCAGACGCCCCGCGCGGTCGGTCCGGGCGAGGGCCCGCGAGTCGGAGAGGATGACCCGAAAGGGCGTGCAGCGGGCGAGCTCGCCGGGTTGCACGCGAAACCTGAGCCGTGGCCCGCCCTGGCCCACCTCGATGAGGTCCCCGTCCTGGAGGATGACCTCGGTGACCTGGAGGCCGTTGACGAACGTGCCGGCGGCGCCGCCGAGATCCGTGAGGAGAAACGCGCAGTTCTCGAATCGGATCTGCGCGTGATGAGGCGAGACGGCCTGATCCTCGCGGGCGCTGAAGCGCAGCGTGCAATCGGGAGCCGTGCCGATCCGGATCAGCGGCCGCCTGAAGGTGTCCCGCCGCCCCCGCTTGCTGCCCGAGAGGTGGACGACGGTCGTGCGCACCGATGCCGCCTTCCGCTGGACCGCCTCCGCGACGCGCGTCACGCAGCGCTCCCCTTTTCGAAGTGCTGGGCCAGTCGAGCCCGGAGCGCGAGCCGCGCCCGGTGGACGCGGCTCTTCACGGCCGCGAGGCCGAAGATTTCGGCGACTTCCGCATTCGAGAGCCCCTCGACATCGCGGAGGACCAGGACGGTCCGGTATTCTGCAGAGAGCTCGGCGAGGCCCCGCTCGAGGACCTCTCGGAGCTCCGCCTGGACGGCCGGATCTTCCAAGAGGGCCGACCAGTCGTGAGACGTCCCTCCCTGGTGACCCGGTTCATCGACATGGTCGGGATGGGAGCGCGCATCGTCGAACGGCAGGGTGCGCGACCGGCCCCTGAGCTTTGCATAGGCGGCGTTGACCGCGATCCGGTAGATCCAGCTCGAGAGCGCAGAGTCGCCGCGGAAGGTCGCGATCTTCTCCCACACCGTCTCCACGACCTCCCAGGTCACCTCTTCGGCCTCCTGGCGACTCCCGGTCACCTGAACGCCACGCGGTAGACCAGCCCCGCGTACCGGGTCACAAGCTCCTCGGCGCCGTGCTCGTCGCGCGCCCGGAGGCGCTCCACCAGCGCCGCGTCCGGTCCGGCATTCACCCGCGCTTCAGTGGTCGTCAACGCCGACCTCCCGCCCCGAAGGATCCGCGCCGTCGCAGAGCCCCAGGGGGCTCCGCGTAGTCCCCCAAAGCTTCTCGGCGTCTGATGCCGGATCGCCCAGAGCACCCGTGCGCATCAGGGATGGCGCGCCGTACCGCCTCCGGCGAGCGACCTTCCAGACGAGGTAGCTCGCGAGGAGCGCGATCAGCGCGAGCCCAACGACGCGATAGCCCGCTTCCAGGCCCCGGCCGAGGACCTCCCACTCCCGGCCCACCAGGGCGCCTGTGCCCACCACGAGGCTCGTCCACAGGAGCGAGCCGAGAGCATCGAACCAGAGGAAGCGACCGAACGAGAGGGTTGAGGCGCCAGCGATCGGGGGCACGAAGACCCGCGCGCCGGCGATGAACTTCGCGACGAGGACGACCCAGCCCCGGAACCGGCGAAGAAGGCCTTCGGCTCGCTCGACACAGCGAGCCGAGCCAAGCGTGCAGGCGGTCCACGTGCAGAAGAGGCCGACGAGCCGGCGCTCGCCGGCGACCCCCACCCGCCGGCCCAGCCAGTAGGTAGCGCAGTCGCCCACAATCGCGCCGGCGCCCGCCAGGAGAATGGTCGGGAGAAGCTGCACCTTCCCGGCCGACACCAGGAACCCGGCGGCGAGCAGGACGATCTCGCCAGGGACGGGCACGCCGAGCGTGTCGAGAAGCACGGCGCCGAAGACCGCCCCGTACGCGTACGACTCCAGGAGCGCCATCATCGCAGGTTCTCTCCAGTAGAGAATCCGCACGCCGTCAGGGGTTGGTTGGGATCGCCCGCGACTCACCGTTTGGTGGGGACGTGTCTGGGGACAGAGACGAGCGACCGGGGATCGCAGGGCGCGGCCTTAGCTGGCATCTGCCAGGGTGGCAGGAGTCGTCGATGATGGCCGACCGCCCCGAGACGAGGTCCTTTGTCACGTCCAGGAGGTCTCGCGGGCGCGCGCCTCCTTCAGGCCGGCCAGCGCGTGGACGTAGCCGGCCTCGATGAGATCCGCCGTGTGGCTGAAATCGAGCAGGGGAACGTTGGCAATGGGAGGCCCGATCTTGACCACGGTGAGCCTCGGCCCGAAGTGCTCCAGGTCTGCCAAATATTTCCGATCGATCGCGATGCTGAGCGCTCGGGCGAAGATACCGAACAGGCCCCGCGCGGTTCCGGTCAGGCGCTCGCAACAGCCGCAGAGCGTGAAGATCACCCTGTCTGCACCGTGGGCCACGGCGACCTCGATCGGCACGTTCGCGGTCAGTCCGCCGTCGACGACCTGAACGCCGCCTATCCGCTGCGGCGGGAACAGCCCCGGCAGGGCCACGCTCGCCATGATGGCCTCGATCAGGTCACCCTGGCGCAGGGTCACCGGTTCACCGGTCTCGAAATTCGTCGCGGTGACGATCAGCGGCGTCTTCAGCGCGGCGAAGGTTCGAGCCGGGAGCCGTGGTTCGAGGAACCGGCGAAGAGGGCGGTGGTCGTACAGGCTGTCGGCCCAGAGTAGTCGGGTCAGGAGCCGGCGATTGACCCGAAACACGTCCCGCGCCCTCAACGCGCGCCACATTGCGGCCAGGTCGCCGGGCGACATGCCGCCCGCGATCGCGGCTCCGTTGATGGCCCCGACCGAGGCGCCCACGATCAAGTCGAACCGGATCCCCAGCTCGACGAGCGCGCGGTAGAGTCCGACCTCGACGGCGCCCCGGCTGCCGCCTCCGCACAGAATGAGCGCCGTCACCCGCGGCTCACCCGGGCCGCTCCGGCCGACGCGGGCCGCACGGCGCGGGCGGCACGTGCGGCGTCGCGGAGGAGCGCGAAGACGGTCCCCTGGTGGCGCACGTACCACTCGAGGAGCAGCCCGAGGGTCACGCCGGGATCAGGCTGCCGATGAAGATCTCATTGAGGAGGCCCCGGCCGAGCTTGAGCCCGAAAGTAGCCCGTGTCCATCGCGATGGCCACCAGGGGTCGATCGGGTTCCATCCGCGCCGGCTGCGCAGCCGTCCTGAGTCCCTGTCTCTTCAAGACAAGATCGGTGGCCGGCGCATCACTTGGCTCCCGAGCCGGGCGCCAGCGGCGTTGTACCCATCTTCTGAGCCATCATCTGGTTGCACATCTGCATCATCTGGTCCATCTCGCTCATCATGGGCATCATCATCATTCCGCCCATGGGCATCATCGTCCCGCCCATCATGGTGCCGGGCCCCATCATGCCAGGACCGGCTTGTGATCCCTGCTGTGGCGATGGGGCCTGGGACTGCGGCTGCGCCCACCCGCCCATTACGACCACGAATGCGAGGAGCAAACCAAGAACAACTGCAAGCCTCTTCGGTCGCCACTGGTACATGCGATCCTCCTGTCCCATCACTCAAGGCCATGACTCGTCAGTCAGCCACATCCCATCCGCCGTCCGTGTACATCGCCTCGCCGCCCGGCGCGTGATCACCTCCCGCCCGATCCTGGATGAACAGTACATCTTGCGAACCCTCTCGCAATCCGTCATCCGCACCAGTACACGCAACGCTGCCGCCAAGACCGCGAGGTGCCCTGTCAGTTCCGTGACGGCAAGTGGAGCGCGAACCCGTCCCGCCTCCGCGCAGAGTGAGCGCCGTCACCCGCGGCTCACCCGCGCCGCTCCAGCCGACGCGGGCCGCACGGCGCGGACGGCACGTGCGGCGTCGCGGAGGAGCGCGAAGATCGTCCCCTGGTGGCGCACG
>JACQCN010000256.1 GCA_016201575.1 Candidatus Rokuibacteriota bacterium
ATCACGCGCAGGACAGCGCCCTTCTCTTCGCAGAGCAGCTGCCAGGGCACGATGTTCGAGTGATGCTCCATCCAGGAGATGATGATTTCATCACCCGGCTTGATGGACGCACGCCCGTAGCTCTGGGCGACGAGGTTGATCCCCTCGGTGGCGCCCCGCACAAAGATGATCTCGCGCGTGTCCGCGGCGTTCAGAAACCGCTGGACGGTGGCGCGCCCGGCCTCAGCCGGCGGTGAAGCCGCCGTCGACCACCAGCTCGGCGCCCGTCATGAACGACGAGTCGTCGCCGGCCAGGAAGAGGGCGACGGTCGCGATCTCGCGCGGGTGAGCGATCCGGCCGAGCGGGATGCCCGCCTGGAACTCCCGGCGCAGATCGTTCGTCAGGTACGGCGCCTGCAGCGGCGTGTCCACGATCCCCGGATGGATGATGTTGCAGCGGATCCGGTCCCGCGCGAACTGGATCGCCAGCGACTTCGTCAGCGAGATCAGCGCGCCCTTCGCCACGGTATAGGCGTCCTGGGCCCGCGTGAACCCCACCAGGGCCGACACGGAGCCCGTCATGATGATGGACCCGCCGCCGGCGCGCCGCAGCGGCGGGATCCCGTACTTGGTCACCCAGAACGCCGATTTCAGGTTGATCGCGATGACCCGATCCCACCACGGCCCGTCGGTCTCGAGGACGGAGCGATCGCGGTCCTTCCAGAGGACGCCCGCGTTGTTGTACAGGACGTCGAGCCGGTCGAAGCGGCGGGTGCCCTCGGCGATCATGCGCTCCACGTCGGCCTCGATGGCGACGTCCCCGGTCACGGCCAGCGCCTCGCCGCGCCCGGCCTCCACCCGCGCCACCGTCTCCGTCGCGGCCCTGCCGTCGATGTCGGCGACCACGACGCGCGCGCCTTCCTGCGCGAACAGCACCGCCGCTTCGCGCCCGATCCCCATCCCCGCGCCGGTGATGAACGCAACCTTCCCCCTGAGCCGCTCCCCCATTCAGCCGCCTCCGCGGAGCCGGATCACGGGCCGGTCAGATCCGCTCGAAGTTCCGCATCAGCTCCCAGTCGGTCACGGCCTGATCGAACGCGTGCTGCTCGAGCCGGGCGGTGTGCAGGTAGTGCTCGACGACCCGCTCGCCGAACGCCGTCCGGGCGATCTTCGAGCGGTCCAGCTCGGCGGTCGCCTCGCGCAGCGTCTTCGGCACCTCGGGGAGCGTGGGGTCCGCGTAGGCGTTGCCCTCGTAGAGCTTCGGCGCCTTGAGCCGGCTCGTGATGCCGTGCAGCCCCGCCGCGATGGTCGCCGCGAACACGAGGTAGGGGTTGGCGTCGGCGCCGGGGATCCGGTTCTCGACGCGAAACCCCCGGCCCTCGCGGCAGAGCCGGAAGCCGCACGTGCGGTTGTCCCAGCCGGCCACGATGCGCGTCGGCGCGAACGACTTCCCCTGGTAGCGCTTGTAGGAGTTGATCGTGGGCGCGTAGAAGTACGCGAGCTCCCGCGCGGCGGCGAGCTGCCCGGCCAGCCACTGCTGGAAGAGCGGGGGCGGCGGCGTCCGGCCCCGGTTGGTCCGGCCCGCCGGCGCGAAGAGCGCCTTGCGGCCCGACCGGTCCCAGAGCGAGGAGTGGACGTGGAACGAGGAGCCGGCGGCGCCCGCGTCATACTTCGCCATGAACGTGACCGAGCAGCCCTGGAGGTGCGCGATCTCCTTCGCCCCGTGCTTGTAGAGCGTGGCGCGGTCGGCCATCTCCAGGGCCTCGGCGTAGACGAGGTTGATCTCCTCTTGCCCCCGTCCCCACTCGCCCTTGGACGTCTCGACGGGCACGCCGGCACCCTCCATGGCGTTGCGGATCGCCCGGACGAGCGGCTCCTCCTTCGTGGTCTGCAGGATGTGATAGTCCTCGAGGTAGCCCGCCACCGGGGTCAGGTCCCGGTAGCGCTTAGCGCGGGCGTCGTCGAAGGACTCCCGGAAGCAGTACAGCTCCAGCTCGGCGGCCGTCTTGACCACGTAGCCGAGCGACGCCGCGCGGGCGATCTGGCGCTTGAGAACCGACCGCGGCGCCTCCTCGAGGAGACCGCCGTCCTCGCCGTACACGTCGCAGAACACGAGCGCGGTCTTCGGCAGCCACGGGATCAGCCGCAGCGTGGCCATGTCCGGCACCATCTTCATGTCGCCGTAGCCGCGCTCCCACGAGGTGAGCTTGAAGCCCGGCAGCGGCTCCATCTCCATGTCGACGGTGAAGAGATAGATGCAGGCGTGCACGCCGGCCGCAGCCGCGTGATCGAGGAAGTATCGGCCGACCAGGCGCTTGCCCAGCAGCCGCCCGTAGCCGTCGGGGAAGACCGCGAGGACGGTGTCGATCTCGCCCTTGCGGACGAGGGACGCCAGCGTTCGGAGGTCGAGCCGGCCCCGCATGCCGCCGATGGTAGCGCAGGTGCGGGCCCGTCGAAAACGGCGATCGCCTCATCGGCCCCGAGACCCGGGACCTACAGGCGTCGCCGGGGAGAACCGGACGCCGAAGCC
>JACQCN010000280.1 GCA_016201575.1 Candidatus Rokuibacteriota bacterium
CCCATGACCCGGGTCATCTCCGGGATGAGGGCCTCGACCTCCTTGGCGGTGAAGTAGCGCTTCATCGCCAGGCTGCTCCGGCTTCCACGGTCATGACGATTGTTCCAGCGCCCTCATCACCAGCAACGCCCCGCGGTCGCGGGGCTTGCCATACGGAACGCTCGCCTCCGGCTCGCTCCATTACCTGCTCACGAAGATCGCGTGGACCTCGCGCGGCCCGTGCACCCCGCGGGTGAGCGTCAGCTCGATGTCGGCCGTCCGGCTCGGCCCCGTGATGAAGTTGATGACACCGCCCGACATCGGGTCCGCCGGGTCGGCGTGCCAGGCCTCGAGCATCACGCCCGCCTGCTCGAGCGTCTCGACGAGCGCGCGACGGTCGAAGACCGCGAAGTGATACTCGGGCAGGAGCGAGGTCGAGCGCGGCCGGCCGCGGCCGGAGACGAGCACGAGAGTCCCCGTCTCCCCGATGGCCAGGTCGGCGCCGGTGATCCCGATCTCGGCCGCCGCGTTGATCGCGCGAAGCTCCCGGGCGGCCGCCTCGTCGACCGGGTCGTCGGGCATGGCGACGGCGTCCAGACCTTCCCCGCGGAAGCCTTCGCCCAGGTCGGCGCCGAGGGCGCTGGCGCTCCAGGTGATCAGCCGCCGCGCGCTCCGCTCGCGCGCGATCCGGCCCACGACCGCCGGCACCTCGCTCGGGCTCGCGACCGCGTGGAAGACGCCGGAGAGCCGCTCGAACTCCTGGCGGAAGCGCTCGAGGGCCTGCGGCCAGCGCTCCGCGAGCTGGCGGCGCACGAGCTCGGCCGCCGTCATCGGATCGGCCGGGCGCTCGGCCACGCGGGCGGGGAACAGGCCCCTGGTCCTGGCCATCTCGCGGCGGACGCGCTCCATGAACTCGGCGCGGGTGGTCATGCCTCCCGCGCGAGGGCCGCCCACCGCTCGCCGAACGTGCGCGCGGCGACGGCGGGGAGGTCGCGGGTCCGCGTCCACCGGCCGAAAAACGAGGGGAGCGATCGGATCCGCCCGTCGCGCACGAAGGGCGCTTGCCCGAGCCGCGCGAGCGGCGCCGCCAGCCGGTAGAGCGCCGGCCGGCCGAGCAGCCACCCGCAGGCCTTGAAGAGCAGCCGCTCCGGCCACGGCGCGATCTTCTCCCGGTCGAGGTGCTCGCGGAGCTCGATCAGCATGCGCGGGATGTCGATCCGCACCGGGCACACCTCCGCGCAGGCGCCGCACAGCGAGGAGGCGTGGGCCAGGTCCTTCACCGCCGGGGTCCCGCGCAGCATCGCGGTCATCAGGATGCCGATCGGGCCCGGGTAGGTGTCGCCGTAGGCGTGGCCGCCGATCTGCCGGTAGACCGGGCAGACGTTGAGGCAGGCGCCGCAGCGCAGGCAGTAGAGCGCCTCGCGCAGCGTCCCCGCGAGCTGGCGGACCCGGCCGTTGTCCATCAGGACCAGGTGGAGCTCCTGCGGGCCCTCCAGCTCGGTCGGCCGGCGCGGGCCGCGCACGAGCGTGGTGTAGGACGAGAGCTTCTGCCCCGTCGCGCTCCTGGCCAGGATCTGGAGAAAGATCACGAGGTCGGTCATCGACGGGATGACCTTCTCCACGCCCATCAGGGCCACGTGGACGCGGGGCAGCGAGGTGACCATGCGCCCGTTGCCCTCGTTGGTGACGAGGACGATCGTGCCCGTGTCGGCGACGGCGAAGTTGGCGCCCGTGATCCCCATGTCGGCCTGGAGGAACTTCTCGCGCAGCGTCCCCCGGGCCAGGCGGGTGATGACCTCCGGGTCGGCCGCGACCTCCCGCCGGAGCTCCCGGGCGAAGAGGTCGGCGATCTGGGCCTTCGTCTTGTGGATGGCGGGGGCGATGATGTGCGAGGGCCGCTCGTGGGCGAGCTGGATGATGTACTCGCCGAGGTCCGTCTCCGCCACCGCCATGCCGGCGTGCTCGAGCGCCTCGTTGAGGTGGATCTCCTCCGCCGCCATCGACTTGCCCTTCACGATCAGCTTCACCTGGTTCCGGCGGGCGATGTCGAGGATGATCGCGCGCGCCTCCTCGGCGGTGGTGGCGAAGTGCACGTGGCCGCCGGCGCGCTCGACGTTGGCGGTGAGCTGCTCGAGATAGTGGTCGAGGCGCTGGAGGACCGCCTCCTTGATCTGGCGCGCCCGGTCGCGGAGCGCGTCCCCCTGCGGGAAGGCCGCGAACACCTCGTCGCGCGAGGCGACGAAGCGCGTGGTGGCGATGGTCAGGGCCTGCTGGAGGAACCGGTCCCGGGTGGCGCCGGCCGCGCGCTCCGGGAACGATCGCGACTCGACGGGCGCGCTCAGGAGAGTGTCCTCCTCTCGCAAATGGGGACCCGACCGTTCGAGCGCCGGCTTTGCCGGCGCCATCCCGGGGGGAGGCTCGGAAGGGGGGCGCAGCCTCCCTCCGAGCAGACTCACGCCCCGTCTTCCAGGAGCTGCGCGAGGTGCACGGCCTTCACGCGCGAGCCGCGGCGGGCCAGGCCGCCGCCCATCTGCATGAGGCAGCCGGCGTCGCAGGCCACCAGGCACTCCGCGCCCGTCGACTCGACGCTGGCGAGCTTCTTGTCGAGGATCGACGTGGACACCTCCGGCAGCCGCACCGCGAACGAGCCGCCGAAACCGCAGCACTGATCCGCGCCCGGCAGCTCCACCAGCTCCACTCCCTCGAGGTTCCGCAGCACGGTGCGCGGCGACTCCGCCTCGCCGAGCCCCCGCAGCAGGTGGCACGAGTCGTGGTAGGTGACGCGGCCCTTCACCCTCGACGGCAGCCTGGTGACGCCGAGCTTCCTCACCAGGAGCTGCGACAGCTCCCACGTCCGCGCGGCCAGCGACTGCGCCTCGCGGTGCGCTCCGGCATCGTCCGCGAGCAGCCCCGGGTACTCCTGCTTCACCATCCACGCGCAGGAGCCCGACGGCACCACGACGTGCTCGCTCTCGCGGAAGAGCGGCACCGTGCGCCGCGCCACCTCCCGGGCCTCCCGGTGGTAGCCCGAGTTGAACAGCGGGAGCCCGCAGCAGGTCTGCCCCGCCGGGAAGTCGACCGCGACGCCGAGCCGGCGCAGCAGCCGCACGATCGCCACGCCGACCTCGGGATAGAACATGTCCCCGAGGCAGGTGACCATGAGCGACACGCGCAGCTTCGACGTCACCGGGTCAGTGGGTCGGCGGCGGCGAGACCACGACGAGGACGAGCAGTGGGTCGGAGCCGTCGTTGACGAGCCCGTGCTCCGCCCCGGCGGGGGCCAGGACGGCCTCGCCCGCAGCCA
>JACQCN010000281.1 GCA_016201575.1 Candidatus Rokuibacteriota bacterium
CAACCTGGCCGCTGACATGCTGCCCCGCCTGCGCGAGTTCGGGGGCCTCCAGGCCTATCCGAGCCGCCGCAAGAACCGCGAGGTCGTGGACCTCTCGACGGGCTCGATGGGCCTCGGCGCCGTCTCCGCGACCTTCGGGGGCTGGACGGCGCGCTACCTCGCCGATCACTTCGGCCCGGTCCGGCCCGAGCGCTTCGTCGTGATGGTGGGCGACGCCGAGCTGGACGAGGGCAACGTGTGGGAGGCGCTCCAGGAGGAGATGGTCCCGCGCCTCGGCAACGTGCTCTGGCTCGTGGACCTGAACCGCCAGAGCCTCGACCGCATCACGCCCGACAGCCGCCGGACGCACATCACGGGCATGTTCCGCACGGCGGGATGGCGCGTGATCGAGCTGCGCTGGGGAACGCGGCTGCGGGCGCACCCGGACCTGGTGAGGCGCCTCGAGGCGATGAGCCACGCCGAGTACCAGAGCCTCCTCTGCCTACCGCCGGAGCGCGCCCAGGAGCTGGCCGGCGCGCCCAAGGACCTCGTCGCCGACGTCGGCGGCCACGATCTCGCCGCCGTCCTCGCGGCGCTGGCCGAGGCCGAGACCGAGCGCGAGCGGCCGACCGTCATCGTCGCCGACACGATCAAGGGCTGGGGGCTGCCGTTCGCGGGCGATCCGCTCAACCACGGGGCGCTGCTGACCGCCGCCCAGCTCGAGGAGCTTCGGAAGCAGGTCGGCGTGCCGGCCGGCGACCCGCTGGCGCGCTTCCCGGCCGACAGCCCCGAGGGCCGCCTGATCGCCGCGCTGCCGCCGCTGTTCCGCGCGCCCCGGCCGCCGGCGCGGGCGAAGATCGAGCCGCCCGCGCGCCTGGACTCGACGTACTCGGGCCTGATGTCCACGCAGGAGGCGTTCGGCCGCGTGGTGGGCACGCTCGCGCGGCTGCCTGTCGCCGAGCGTCTCGTCACGGTCTCGGCCGACGTCGCGGTGACAACACACCTGGCGGGCTGGATCAACCGGCGCGGCGTCTACTTCCCCGAGAAGCGGCCGGACTACTTCGGCGACCGCGGCATCGCCCAGGCGATGCAGTGGCGCGAGTCCCCGGGCGGGCAGCACATCGAGCTCGGCATCGCCGAGCACAACCTCTTCCTGCTCCTCACCGCGCTCGGGATCTCGGACGACCTCTCGGGCGAGCCGCTCCTCGCCCTCGGCACGCTTTACGACCCCTTCATCGCCCGCGGCCTCGACGCACTCCTCCACGCGCTCTACTCCGGCGCCCGCTTCGTCGTGGCCGCGACGCCGTCGGGGGTGAGCCTCTCGCCCGAGGGCGGCGCCCACCAGTCCGTCGTCACGCCGTCCATCGGGATCGCCCTGCCCCACTGCGCCTACTTCGAGCCGACGTTCGCCCAGGACACGGAGTGGATCCTGCTCGACGGCCTGCGCCGCATCGCCGACGGCACGGGCGAGAGTCTCTACCTGCGGCTCTCGACGCGCCCGATCGACCAGGCGCTGCGCGCGCCCGGCGTCGACCGCGCACAGGTGCTCCAGGGCGGCTACCGCCTGGTCGACCGCGGGCGGCCCGACGTGACGATCTGGGCGGCGGGCGTGATGGTGCCCGAGGCCGTGGAGGCCGGGCGCCGGCTCGAGGCCGATGGCGTGCGTGCCAACGTCTTCGCGATCACGAGCCCGGACCTGCTCTACCGGGGATACGTGGCGGCGCGCAAGGGGGGCGAGGCGTCGTCCTACCTGGAGACGCTGGTGCGCGACGACGAGGCGGGCGCGCCGCTGATCACGGTGCTCGACGGCCATTCCCACGCCCTCGCCTTCATCGGCTCCGCGCTGGGGACGGTCCAGCTCCCGCTGGGCGTCGACGACTTCGGCCAGTCGGGCACGCGCGCCGACCTCTACCGCCACTACGGGATCGACGCCGAGGCGATCGCGCGCGGCGCCCGCGCCCTGCTATGGTGACAGCAGCCCCGAGCCCCACCAGCTATCGAGTGGCGCCTCGCATCCTTCCGGTATGCGGGCCGGCGGCCGACCGCGTATCCGCCGAAGAGGCAAGGGGTTTACTGCATGAACAGCTTAGCTGGTCCGCGAAGTTCTGCACCAGGCCGGGCTCCAACTGTATCGGCTTTGGGACATTCCACATCCGTTCAGCAGACGCTACAGTCGTCCTCCATGGGGGGCCCTCCATCGCGGACTCGACGTTCGCGCACTCGACGCCCTTCTCGACGGCCATCGGTGGCGTGACCGGCATGCCGTCGACTCGGTCAGCTCCTACGCTGCTTGGCAAGCGCGCACCACTGCTGCACGATGGTCGGCAACCGCTCAATGACCTCGTACCCGAAGAGCACTTCATCGACGTAGCCCATGTGAAGCATGTCAAGAATCCGACAGAGATACGACTTCCCACAGTCCCACCATGTGTAGTGAGCATCGACCATGAGGTAGTGAAGGATCTTAACTCCCTCGTGTTCACGCAGTTCTTCCAACTCCATGCCGTCGAGAAGGGTTTCGTAGACGC
>JACQCN010000282.1 GCA_016201575.1 Candidatus Rokuibacteriota bacterium
GGGAACCGGGATCCGCTTTCGCGCTCGGCCCCGTACCGAACTAGAGGATGTAGGCCGAGACGGCAGCGATCAGTTGGGTGGGCAGCTCGACGTCGACCCGGACCCCCGAGGGCCCGTCGGCCCGCGCCAGGACCCGGCCCCGCTCGTAGCAGAGCGCCAGGGCGTGGCCGTTCGCGTACGGGATCCGGAGGCTCACGACCGGGGTCTGGGGCCGCAGCACGCCCTCGATCCGGGCCAGCAGATCGGGGATCCCCACCCCGGTGACCGCGGAGAGCGGCACGCCCCGAGCCCGCTCGACCAGCGCGTCGAGCGCGCGGGGGTTCTCGAGCCGGTCCACCTTGTTGAGCGCGAGGATGGTGGGCCGGTCCGCCAGCTCCAGCTCGCCCAGCAGCAACTCCACCGCGGCCATCTGCTCGGAGAGCCGCGGGTCGCTCGCGTCGACGACGTGCACCAGCGCGTCGGCGTCGCCCAGCTCCTCGAGCGTGGCCCGGAAGGCGGCGACGAGCTGGTGCGGCAGCTTGCGGATGAACCCGACCGTGTCCGTCAGGATGAACGGCTGGCAACCCGGCTCGGCGCAGAGGCGGGCCGCGGGATCGAGCGTGACGAACAGCTCGTCGGCGGCGCGGAACCCGGAGCCGGTGAGGCGGTTCAGGAGCGTGGTCTTCCCGGCGTTCGTGTAGCCGACCAGCGCCACCACCGGCATGCCGGCGCGGCTCCGGCGGTCGCGCTGCAGCCGCCGGTGCACGCGCACGCGCCCGAGCTGGTGCTCGATCCGCGCCAGCCGCCGCCGGATCACGCGGCGGTCGGACTCGAGCTGGGTCTCGCCGGGGCCCCGGGTGCCGATGCCGCCGCCGAGGCGCTCGAGGTGGGTCCACTGCCTGACCAGGCGCGGCAGCAGGTACGAGAGCTGGGCCAGCTCGACCTGGAGCTTGCCCTCGCTCGTGCGGGCCCGCTGCGCGAAGATGTCGAGGATCAGCGCCGTCCGGTCGATGACCTTCTTGCCGAGGGCCTGGCCGAGGTTCCGCTCCTGCACGGGCGAGAGCGAGTCGTCGGAGATCAGCAGGTTCGCGTGATGAGTCGTGACCAGCTCGCCGATCTCGTCGACCTTGCCCCGGCCGAAGTAGAGGGACGGCGTGGGCGACGTCCGCTCCTGGACGACCCGGTCCACGACCTCCGCCCCGGCCGCCCCGGCCAGGCGCGTCAACTCGTCGAGCGATTCCTCCACCTCCCAGCGGTGCTGGGACGGGAGCTTGACCGCGGCGACGATGGCGCGCTCGCGGCCGCCGTTGGTACCGTTCGTATCGTTCCATCCAGGATTCGTCACTCGATAAGGCCTCCGGACTCGAGGAGCTTCTTGATCTGGTCGGCGGCGCCCTCGGGCCCGCCCGCCTCGTCGACGTCCAGCCAGCGGACCACGGGCTCTCGCGCGAACCAGGTCCACTGGCGCTTGGCGTACCGCACGGTGTCCCGCTGCATGCGGCGCACCGCTTCGTCCCGGGTCACGCGCCCGCGCGCGACCTCGACGAACTCCTTGTAGCCGATCCCCTTGAAGGCGGGCAGCTCGGCCTCGTGCCCGTGGCGCGCCAGCAGCGTCTCCACCTCGCTGGAGAGCGCCGGGCCCGCCATCGTGGCCGCCCGCGCGCGCAGGTGCTCGAACAGCCGGGCCCGGTCCCGGGTGAGCCCCACGTAGCAGAGCGTATAGGCTGTCTCGTGCGTCCGCCAGCGGACCTGCTCGGGCGCGGGCGCGTGGCCGGCGCGGTGGACCTCGAGGGCGCGGATCACGCGCACCCGGTCGTTGGGATGCAGCGCGCGCGCGGCCGCCGGCGCCACGGCGACGAGCCGCGCGTGGAGCGCCGCGGACCCCTCGGTCGCGGCGATCGCCTCCAGCTCGCGGCGGAGCTCGGGATCCCGGGGCGGCGCGGGATCGAGCCCGCGCAGCAGCGCGCGGATGTAGAGGCCGGTTCCCCCCACCACGACGGGCAGGCGCCCCTGCCGCCGGATCGCGTCGATCGCGGTGACGGCGTCCGCGCGGAAGCGGGCGGCCTGGTAGCGCTCGTCGGGATCCACCACGTCGAGGAGATGGTGCCGAACGGCGGCGCGCTCGGCCGGGCCGGGCTTGCCGGTGGCGGCGTCGAGGCCGCGGTAGACCTGGCGGGAGTCGGCGCTGATCACCGCCATCGGGACCCGCCGGGCGAGCGCCACGGCCGTGGCGGTCTTCCCCACCCCGGTGGGCCCGGCGATCACGAGCAGCGGCGGCTTGTCTACCAGCTTCGTCTGAGCTCCTTCCTGATGTCGCCCAATGATACACGCGAGACGATCGGGCGTCCGTGGGGGCAGAAGTAGGGCGTCGCGGTGAGCGAGAGGTCGGCGACGAGCCGCTCCATCTCCTCGCGCGCGAGCGGCTCGTTGGCCTTGATGGCGGCCCGGCAGGCGATGAACGAGAGCACGCGGTCCACCTCCACCGCGGCCCCGGCGGCGGGGCGCAGGTCGTCCAGGAGCCGCTCGACCAGGCGCCGCGGCTCCTGGCCGCGGAGCAGCGCCGGGATCGCCCGGAGGGCCACGACGCCGTCGCCGAAGGGCTCGAGCCCGAAGCCCAGACGCTCGAGCACCGGCCGCCAGCGCTCGACGAGCGCCCGCGCGGCGGGGCCGAGCTCGAGCGGCTCGGGCAGGAGCAGCTCCTGCGAGCCCAGCGGGCCGCCGGCCAGCTCCGCCCGGAGGCGCTCGAAGATCACGCGCTCGTGGGCGACGTGCTGGTCGAGGAAGAAGACCTCCTCGTCGCTGGCGGCGACCACGAAGGTGTCCTGGACCTGGCCGAGCACCTTGCCGAAGAGGCTCCGGGCGTACGGGGCCGGGGCTTCCCCGAACAGCGCCGGCTGGGACGCGGGCGCCTCGCCGCCCGGCAGATGCTCGCCGGCGATCGACCCGGCCCGGGCGGGCGGCTCGAGCGGCGCCACCACCGCGGGGGACCGCAGCGCCTCCTGGACGGCGGCGTGGAGCATCGCCCGGACGAGGCGCGGGTTGCGGAAGCGCACCCACGCCTTCGTCGGGTGGACGTTGACGTCGACGTCGGCCGCCGGCAGCGCGAGCGTCACGACCGCGACGGGGAAGCGGTCCCGCGGCAGGAGCGGCCGGTAGGCGTCGAGGATCGCCTGGACCAGCAGCGTGTCGCGCACCGGGCGGCCGTTGACGATCACCACC
>JACQCN010000283.1 GCA_016201575.1 Candidatus Rokuibacteriota bacterium
AGCAGCGCGTCGATGGTGTCGGGGACGCGCCCGCCGAGCCGCTCGAGGAGGTCCCGGCAGATCGCGAGGATGACGCGCGCCTTGGTGCGATAGAAGCCGACGGGGTAGATCAGGCGCGCGATCTCGGCCGCGGGCAGGCGCAGCAGCCCGGCCGGCGTATCGGCACGCGCGAACAGGCGCGCGGCGGCAGCGGCGGTGGTGGCGTCCTGGGTACGCAAGGACAGGATGCAGGCGATGAGGACCCGGAACGGGTCGCGGAAGGCGTCGGCGATCGCGGCGAGCGCGGTCGGGTTCCACGCCGGCGCCGTCTTCCGGAGCCGGCGGATCACCGCCGCGATGTCTACCCCTTGCCCTTGATCTCGTCGAGCAGCTTGCGGGCGCGTGGGACGTCCTTGACGGTCCAGTCGGCGACGCTGCCGGGCTCCCGCTCGTTCAGCACCGACTCGAGCTCCCGGCGCGCCTCGGCGTACTGCTTCTTCCGGATCAGCACCTTCGCCAGCCCGATCCGGAGCGCGGTGTACCGCGGCTCGACCGCGATCGCCTTGCGGAAGTGCTCCTCGGCCTTGGCCACGCTGCCGCCCGCGAGGGCCGGCAGCTCGAGGTACACGTTGCCGGCGAGGGCGTGGCCCTGGGCGTGGTTGGGATCCAGCGCGAAGATCGTCGCCAGCTCCTCCTTCACGGTGGGCAGGAGGAAGAGCGAGCGGATCACGCCCTTGGTCTGGCCCCAGCGCCCGGTGTTGGCGCCGTAGAGGAAGTGGGCGTCGGCGTTCTTCGGCGCCAGCTCGACCGCGCGCTTGCCGAGCTGGCGCCCGCGGTCGTAGGCGGCGAGCTTGTCGTCGTCGGTCCGCGCCCGCACGTCGCCGATGGTGAAGTAGACGCGGGAGAGGGCGAGGAGGGCGTCGACGCCCCGGGGGTTCTGCTGGAGCTCCGCCTCCAGGATGTCCCGCGCCCGGTCGAGCTGGGACAGGTCCTGGTGGTAGTTCGCGAACAGGGCCAGCGCGTCGTCTACGGGCGCCGCCGACGCGAGCGCCGGCAGGCACAGCGCGAGCGCGAGCGGCAGGCACAGCAGGGGCGCGAGCAGCAGGCACAGCAAGAGCGGGCGCGGCAGGCACGGCAGGGGCGCGAGCAGCAGGCGCATCGGGCGACCACCATACCACGCCCGGAAAGGACTTGACCACCCGCCGGAGGGCCCGCATCATGCGGGCCATGCGCGAGCCGTGGGAGCACCGGAGCGTCGAGACCAACGGGCTCCGCCTGCACTGCGTGACGGCTGGCGAGGGCCCGCTCGTCGTGCTCCTCCACGGCTTCCCGGAGTTCTGGT
This sequence comes from Candidatus Rokuibacteriota bacterium, assembly GCA_016201575.1. Classification (GTDB taxonomy): domain Bacteria; phylum Methylomirabilota; class Methylomirabilia; order Rokubacteriales; family CSP1-6; genus AR9. The sequence goes on from JACQCN010000283.1 coordinate 1,322, forward strand.
ACTCGTGGCGTCACCAGATCCCGGCGCTGGCCCGCGCCGGATTCCGCGTCGTCGCCCCCGATCTCCGCGGCTACAACGAATCGGACAAGCCGGAGGGCGTCGAAGCGTACCGGATCACCAGCGTCGTCGACGACGTCGCGGGCCTCGTGCGCGCGTTCGGGGCCGAGCGGGCGGCGATCGTCGGCCACGACTGGGGCGGGGCCGCGGCCTACGCGTTCGCCATGCTCCGGCCCGAGCTCACCGACCGGCTGGCCGTGCTGAACTGCCCGCACCCGGCCCCGTTCAGCCGCGCGCTCAACGACGGCGACCTCGAGCAGCTCCGCCGGAGCTGGTACATGTTCTTCTTCCAGCTCCCCGACGCGCCGGAGGCGCTGCTGAGCGCCCACGACTTTCGCTTCCTGCGCGTGTTCGCCTACGCGAACGCCCGGAAGGGCACGTTCACGCCCCGGGACCTGAAGCGCTTCGTGGAGGCGTTCAGCAAGCCCGGCGCTCTCACCGCCGCCGTGAACTGGTACCGGGCGATGTTCCGCCACGGCCTGCCGCCGGCGCGCGAGTATCCGAAGATCGCGGCGCCGGCGCTCGTGATCTGGGGCACCCGCGATCACTTCCTCGGGACGGGGCTGACGCGGGGGATGCGGCGCTACTTCGCCGGCCCCTTCACCCTCCGGTATCTGCCGGGCGTGAGCCACTGGGTGCAGCAGGAGGCGCCGGCGCGGGTCAACGCGCTGCTGCTCCGCTTCCTCCGTGAGCGCGCTGCCGGGCGCGGGCTCAAGGCTCGGTAAGCCGGGCGAGCCCGCGAAGGATCTCGGCTGTGCTGGCCACGCCGCCGCCCGGGGCCTCCCGCAGGAGCGCCTCGCAGCCCGCGAGCAGCACCCACGCGAGCACGGCCGGCTTCGGGTCCCGGCGGAAGACCCGGCTCTTCACGCCCGCCTCCAGGATGTCCTCGAGCGAGGCGCGGAGCTGCTCGCGCACCCAGGCCAGGGTCAGCGCAAGCCGCTTGTCCGTGCCGGCCCGGTGCCAGGCCGCCAGCAGCCGCGCCGCCAGCTCGGGGTCCTCGCCGAAGGCCCGCGCGATCGTCTCCAGCGCGCGGTCGCGCCGGGCGCGCGCCGGATCCGGCGCGGCCGCGATGGACGACACCTCGCGCGCCAGCGCGAGCACGCGGTCCTCCAAGGGAGAGGGGGCGGGCCGGCCGCTTCGCCGCATCACGCTACTCTACCGCGACGGCCGCGCGCCGTCGCCGGGAGAGCCGCATGCTGCCGCCGCCTGAAGCACTCGCGGGCGACCCGCGTCGAGGTGGAGCTCCGGCGCAAGCCGCAGGCGGTCTTCTGCTCGATCCGCGACTACGGGGTCGGCTTCGACCCGAGCGCGCCCTGCGGAGCGCGGACGCGTCGGGCCTCGGGCTGCTCGGGATCCAGGAGCGCCTTCACGCCCTCGACGGCACGCTCGAGATCGTGTCGGCGCCCGGGGCAGGGGACGGAGCTGCGCGTGAGCATCCCGATCGAGCCCGACTGACGCGGATGGGCCAGCCCGCATTATTCACGAAGGCGATGGCGCGACCGGGCGGGTGGCGCAGGGTGCGGTCCCCGCGGGGCCGCGCGCAGTGGGCCGCCCTCGTCCCGGGCGCCGCGCGCAGCGCGGCGTTCGGGCGAGTGGGTGACGGAGCCGGACCCGCGGGGGCTGCGCCCTTCGACAGGACCCGCCCGCCACACCCGACTACCGTTGGTACGGCCGGAACTCGACGTCGTAGACTGAATCCGGCGCGACAGGACCCACCCGCCACACGCGACTACCGTTCGTGGATAATGCGGGCTAGATCGTCGAAGGGGGCCCCGACGGCCCCCGTCGAGCATCCCCCAGGGTCGCTGCGCCGGCGGAGCCGGCGCTCGAACGGAGGTCTGTCCGACAGGCTCCCAGAGGAGACCCGATGAACTTCGCACTCTCCCGCGCCGAGGAGGCCTTTCGCGAGGAGCTGCGGCGCTGGCTCGCCGCCCACGCCCCCGGCGACTGGGCGAAGCTCCGCACCCGGTTCCGCTCGCGGGAGGAGCAGACCGCGTTCCTGAAGGACTGGCAGCGCCGCCTCTACGAGGCCGGCTACGTGGGCCTCGACTGGCCCAAGGAGTACGGCGGGCGCGGCGCCACCATCATGGAGCAGGCCCTCTTCTACGAGGAGCTGGCGCGGGCCCGGGCGCCCGAGCTGCCGAACGCGATCGGCCTGGACATGGCCGGTCCGGCGCTGATGAAGCACGGGACCGAGGCCCAGAAGCGGGCGCACCTGCCGCGGATCCTCTCCGCCGACCACATCTTCTGCCAGGGGTTCTCCGAGCCCAACGCGGGCTCGGATCTCGCCGCGCTGCAGACGCGGGCGGTGGCCAACGGCGGCGAGTTCGTGATCACGGGCCAGAAGGTCTGGACCTCGTACGCCCACTACGCGGACTGGTGCATCCTGCTCGCGCGCACGGACCCCCAGGCGCCCAAGCACCGGGGCCTGACGTTCTTCCTCATCGAGATGCACGCGCCCGGCCTGACCGTGCGGCCGCTCCGGCAGGCCAGCGGGGACGCGGAGTTCAACGAGCTGTTCTTCGACGGCGTCCGCGTGCCCGCCGGCCAGGTGGTGGGACGGGTCAACGGCGGCTGGGAAGTCGCGATCACCACCCTGATGTTCGAGCGCGGGCCCCGCACGCTCGCCCGGCAGCTCATCCTGCGCGCGGGGCTCGACGCCGCCATCGAGCTGGCCCGGCGGATGCCGCGCGACGGCCGCCCGGCCGCCCGCGATCCCGTGATGCGCCAGCGCCTGGCCCAGCTCTACATCGAGACCGAGGCCTTGCGGCTCTCGAACCTCCGCGGGCTCACCCGGCTCCTCCGCGGCGAGCCGCCGGGGCCCGAGGGCTCCGCCGCGAAGCTCTTCTTCAGCGAGACGTGGCAGCGGCTCCTGGAGTGCGTGCTCGAGCTGCAGGGGCCGTACGCGACGCTGTGGGAAGGAAGCGAGCGGGCCATCGACGACGGCTACTGGCAGTTCAGGTTCCTGCGCTCCCGCGGCGACACGATCGCCGCCGGCACCTCGGAGATCCAGCGCAACATCCTCGGCGAGCGCGTCCTCGGCCTCCCGAAGGACTGAACCACCCGCGGCCACGCCACGAGTGGAACGACCCTCGTCGAGCGCCGGCTGCACCGGCACAATCCCCAGGGGGGAGGTTCGGAAGGGGGCAGAGCCCCCCTCCGAGTTTATGCGAGATGCTCGTGGATCAC
>JACQCN010000262.1 GCA_016201575.1 Candidatus Rokuibacteriota bacterium
CCGCCCCGGGTCTGGAACGGCTTCAAGGGCATCGGTGTCGAGACCGCGATCGTGGCGAACTGCTCGACGATCCCCCATCGGCCGGACGAGATCGTCCGCATGGACCCGCTGGGGAGCCACATTCCGTACGATTGGGCCCTGAAGCACCGCTGAGCGCATGAAGCGGATCCTCATCACGGGCGGCGTCGGCTACGTCGGCGGCCGCCTCGCGCAACACCTCCTCGCGCTGCCCGACCCGCCCGAGCTGCGACTCACGACCCGGCGGGAGCCCGGCCGGATCCCCGCCTGGGCCAGGGGGCTCGACGTCCGCCACGCCGACATGCGCGATCCCGAGGCGCTCGCGGCGGCCGTCCAGGACGTCGGCGCCGTCGTGCACCTGGCGACGGCGAACGAGGTCGAGGCGGAGCGGGATCCCGAGATGGCCGTCGCCCTGACGGGGGTCGGCACCTACCGGCTCCTGACGGCGAGCCGGGCGGCGGGGGTGGCGAGGTTCCTCTACCTTTCGACCTACCACGTCTACGGCGCGAGCCTCGCGGGGACGGTGAGCGAGGCGACGGTCCCCCGCCCCATCCATCCGTACGCGATCGCCCATCACCTCGCCGAGAGCTTCGTCGACTCGCATCGCGTCACGTTCGGAATGGAGACGGCGATCCTCCGCGTGTCCAACGGCTACGGATGTCCCGCGGATCCGCAGATCAACCGCTGGAAGCTCGTCTTCAACGACCTGTGCCGGCAGGCCGTCCGCGATCAGCACCTGGTCCTCAAGTCGTCGGGCCGCTCGCGCCGGGATTTCGTCTCGCTCCAGAACGTGTGCCGGGCGGCGCAGCACATGCTGTCGCTGCCCGGGTGGGGCGATGGCCTCTACAACCTGGGCGGGGCGCGCTCGATGTCGATCCTCGAGGTCGCGGAGCGGATCGCCCGCGCCTACGAAGCGCGCTTCGGCCGGCCCGTGGAAATCAAGACCGGCGTCGACCGTGAAGTCTCCGGGCCGCGCCCGTTCGTCTACGACGTGAAGAAGCTGGAAGACACCGGGTTCGCCCTCTCGGACAACATCGACGAGGAGATCCGCCGGACCCTCGAGTTGTGCGCCGCCCGATGAGGGGGCTGCTCAAGCCGTACGGCCTGACCATCACGGGGACGCTCGTCAGCACGGGGCTCGGCGTCGTGTCCAACAAGATCGTGGCGACCGTCGGCGGGCCCGAGGTCTCCGCCCTCGTCGCGATGTTCCGCCAGCTCTACGCCGGCGTCGCCAGCGGGCTGGCGCTCGGCGCCGACACGACGGTCGTCCAGAACCTGGCGGCCGATCCGAGCCCGCCGAACGCCTCGCGCGTGTGCCGCATCATCGCCACGTACCTGCTGGTCTGCGCCGGCGTCCTGGCGCTCGGCGCGACGTTTCTCGCGTCCTGGATCGCCAGAGCCCTGCTGGGCCCGGCGCTCGGCGCCTCGCACGCGCTCGAGATCAAGCTGGTCATCGTGCTGTCGTTCGTCGGGCTGTGCCTGACGTTCGTGATGGCGCTCCTCAACGCGAGCCTGCGCTTCACGCAGGTCGTCCTGCTGAACATCGTCGCGTCCGCCACGACGGCCGCGTGCACCTACTTCGTCATCGTCGGGCTCCCCTCGGTCGGTCCGGCGCTGGTTGTGGGCCTGGGCAACGTCGCCGCCCTCGGCCTCGGCGGCTGGCTCCTCCGGGAGCGGATTCGCGGCGCCGCGATCCGGACGGCGGTCACCCTCGCGAACGTGCTCGCGCTGGTGCGCCCGGGCCTCATGATGGTGGGGCTGACATTCATGAACCTCGGCGTCATGCTCGCGGTGCAGTCGCTGGTGGCGCGGCGATACGGTCTGTACGGGCTCGGCCTGTACACGGCGTCCTCCACGATCATCTCGGCGTTCATGATGCTCTTCATGTCGCCGATGAAGAGCTACGTGCTGCCCGCGCTGGGCGGTCTCGCGTCCCGGACCGACAAGGGCGCGCTCGTCAACAGCGTCCTCCGGCTGTCGCTGCTGGTGATCTTCCCGTTCGCCCTGGTCCTGTTCGCGTTTCGCGGCCGGATCCTCGAAACCCTGTACAGCGCCCAGTTCTCGCCGTCGGCCGCGCTCCTGGCCGTCGAGGTGGTCGGGGTCGTTCCCAAGGTCGTGACGTGGGTACTGACGATCTACCTGATCAGTGACGGCCTGTTCAAGGCCTATGTCTACACGGACGGCCTGAAGGGCGTGCTCACCCTCGGCGGCTGCGCCGCCGTCGTCGCCCTCGGCTGGGACCTCGTCTGGGTTCCGTGGACCTTCGCCGCGTCCGAGACGCTGTGCGCCACGCTCTGCGCCGTGTACTCCGCCCGGCTCCAGCGCTTCCGCCTGAGCTGGGCGAACGGCGCCCTGACGCTGGGGCTCGCGCTGCTGATCGCGGGCGCCTATCTCACCGACCGGTACCGGCATGCCCTGTAAGCCCGTGCGCCGCGCGGGGCCCCGTCCGTGACGACCATCGACGTCTCGGTCGTGTTGACGTCCTACAACCATGCCCCGTATCTGAGACGCGCCATCGAGAGCGTGCTCGAGCAGACCTACGAGGATCTCGAGCTGATCATCGTGGACAACGGCTCCACCGACGATTCTCCCGCCCTCCTCCGCGAGTTCGAGCGCTTCCCCAACGTGATCGTGATCCGCCACGAGGCCAACCGGAGCCACGCGGTCATCTGCAACGAGGGCGTGCGCGCCGCCCGCGGCGCCTACGTCGGCTTCCTCTTCTCGGACGACTATTACCTGCCGGGAAAGATCGAGGCGCAGATGGCGAGATTCGCGACGCTCCCGTCCCGGACCGGCGTGGTCTACACGGGGGGCTACTTCTTGATCGAGGACACGGGACGCCTGGTGCTCGACCGTCGGCGGAAGCATCGCGGGCGGATCCTCGAGACGCTCCTCACGGGGGCGGCGTTCATTCTGCCCGTCAGCCCGTTGTACCGGCGGCAGTGCTTGCTGGAGTTTCCGTTTTACGAGGACGTCAGTTACGAAGGCGAGTTCATTCTCACGAAGATCGCGAGTCGCTACGAGTTCGACTACGTCGAGGCGCCCCTGGTCGTCGTGCGCGAGAACCGCTCGAGCCGCGGCAAGAACCTCGACGAGGCGCTCGCCGTCAATCTCGACCTGTACCGGCGGTTCTTCGAGAGCCCGGCGTTCCCGCCGGAGTGCGCGTCCCTCCGGGACCGGGCGATCGCGTACCTGATGGTCCTGAAGGGATGGCAGATGATCAGGGAGCGGCGAGACTACGCCCGGGGCGGAGCGCTGATCCGGGACGCCCTCGGCAAGGACTGGCGGCGCCTCGCGGACTACCGGGCGGTGCTCGGCACCATCCTGTCGGCCGTTCCGGCGGCGATGGCCGACATCGTGAGCAACCGCCTCGATGCGGCGCGGCGCGCCTCCCGATTCGAGGGGCGATCCCTTCCGTTCGGCTCCGCCAAGCCCGGCGGGTAGGCGCCGGTGGCCACGATCTTCGACGATTACCTCTACCTCGCCCATCGCATCGACCGCGGGATGGCAAAGCGGTTCTGCCCGGATCTCTCCGGCACCGTGCTGGACGTCGGGTGCGGCCGGCGACCGTATCACTCGCTGCTCGCGAACGCCGCGAGGGTTATCGGCATGGACCGGAACCCGGCGCTCCGTCCGGATGTGATCGGCAGCGTGCTCCACATCCCGGTCGCCGGCGGGGCCGTCAACGCGGTCCTGTGCAACGAGGTGCTGGAGCACGGCCCCGAGCCGGGGTTCGCGCTCGCGGAGATGCGCCGCGTCCTCGCGCCCGGCGGGCTCGTCTACGCGACCGTCCCGCAGAGCTGGGGGCTGCACTACGAACCCCACGACTACTACCGGTTCACGAAGTACGGGATCTCCCACCTCCTGGAAGAGGGCGGGTTCTCGGTCGTCCGCATCGAGCAGATGGGCGGGATCTTCTCCTTTACCGCGGTCCGGCTGATCGATTTCCTCGTGCTCGTCGTGCTCTTTCCGCTGCTGGACCGGCTCGGGCTCCGGCGCGGCAAGTACCGCCTGTCGGCGCTGCTCGTGCTGCCGCTCTCCCTGGCCGGGTGGGGGATCAGCGCGCTGCTGGATCGGTTCGACCGCACGGACGCCTACGGGTGGGCCGTCCTCGCACGGAAG
>JACQCN010000263.1 GCA_016201575.1 Candidatus Rokuibacteriota bacterium
AACATCCGATTGCGCCGGCAAAGCCGGCGCGCGAAGCCAGGGATCACTGGGCGGCGTAAGGCGATGTGCCCGGCAGCGGGAGCACGGGCTCGCGCTGCTGCTGGCTCTTCGGCCAGACGACGTGGGCCTTGTCGTCGACGTACTGCACGATAACCGGAAACGCGCGGTCGTTCTGGCCGGCCATGGGAGCGCCCTCGCCCTCGAACTTGACGCCGAAGCCGAGCATGGTGCCGCCCTCGGGCAAGTCGACGTCGAGCGCCGCCTTGCGGAGCGCGTCGGCGTCGACGCCACCGTACTTCTTGACCGCGCGCGGCAGGACCTCGGTCATGAACACGTAGGTATTGCTGGCCGCCATGCCGACGTGGGCCGACCTGATCGTCGTCCCCGGCCGCGCCTTCTCGTACTCGTCGCCGACCATCTTGATCATCCCCGCCAGGCCGGGCTTCAGCGCCTTCTCGTTGGTGAGCCAGATCGAGATCGGATCGACGTTGAAGAAATAGTTCACGTCCTTGCCGAGCGACTCCTTGAGCTTGTCGTACACGCCGTAGCCGGCGCCGTGGCCGATGAGGGCGCTGAAGCGCAGGCCCAGCTCGCGGGCCTGGCGCAGGAACAGCGTGATGTCGGGGTTGTAGCCGGTGTGGAAAATGACGTCCGGCCGCGCGCGCTTGAGCTTGGTCACCAGCGACGCCAGGTCGGGCGCCGTCGCCGCGTAGCCTTCTTTCAGCACGATGTTGAAGCCGGCCTTCCGGGCGCCTTCCTCGTTGCCCTTCGACACGTCGACGCCGTAGGCGCCGTCCTCGTGGATGATGGCGACGCGCAGGTCCTTGGGGTCCTTGCCGAGCTTGGTTTTCGCATTCCGGGCGAGGAAGTCGGTCGACATGAGCCCGAACTGGCGGCCGCTCGGCTGCGCCCGGAACACGTATTTGAGGTGCCGGTTCTCCAGCACCGCCGAGGAGATGCACGTGGTGATCCACATGAACTTCTTGAGCTGCTCGATGCGGGCGGCGGCCGGCACGCACTGGGCCGAGGAGTAGAAGCCGAGCAGCAGGTCGACCTTCTCCTGCTCGATCAAGCGCACCGCCTCGTTGATGGCCACCTCGGGCTTGCTCTGGGCGTCGGCATAGAGCGCCTCGATCTGGTAGCCCTCGACGCCGCCCTTCTTGATGAAGTGATCGATCATGATCTTGGCGCCGAGCGCCTGGAGCTCGGAGCCGCCGCCGGCCAGCGGCCCGGTGTAGTCGAAGACGACCCCGATCTTGAGCTTCTTGCCCTGGGCGTCGATCGCGCCGGGCAGCGACGCGCTCAGAACCAGGGCCGTGACGATCAGCGCACCCACCACGCGGCTCAGTCGAGGCAGGAACATGGCAATCCTCCCCTCACACCCGGGATCGAGACTCGTTCGCTACCTCACGCTGACGATGCGGTGCCAGATCTCGCCGTACTGCTGCCTGGACGGCGGCCAGGTCTTGTCCTCGGCCAGCTTGCGGAACGTCGGCACGTCGGCGGCGTTCACCTTCGTGCCCTTCGCCTCGAGGATCTCCTTGGCCGTCGGAGCGCCTGGTGACCTCGTCGGCGAGGTACTTGAAGCCGATGGCGCCGGACTCCGGGGGAGCGATGACGTGGGCGACGTCGACCTTGCGCGGTCCCGGTTTCGTCTGGCCCGGCGCCGGCCACGGACCGCCGGCGAGCAGGATGACAGCGACCACCACCGCGACCCACGCGACGCTGCGCTGGACTCGGCTCATAGGGCCTCCTGTCGGCGGAGGCGACGTTCGCGCGATCGTGGGCTGTTGTCAAGCGGCCGTCTGCTCGAATCCAGGCGCCGTCGCGCATCCCGCCGTCAAAGGAGAGCGGCATCCCGAGACTCGCCGCCGTCGTGGGCGTCGCCGCCAGCCTGCTGTTCGCCGCGTCCGCGCTCGCGCACGGCCCCACCAAGTCCTCCCGCATCGCCCCCTGGACCCAGACGACGCGACCCTCTCGCTTCCGGGCCTGCGGCTGGGTCAACGCCCGCGGCACGATCGCCCGCACGACCTGGCGCCGCGGGTAGAGATCCGGGCCGCGCCCCGGCACTTCGTTCACGTTCTTCGGGGCATCATTAACGGGGTCCTGGAGGAGGCCGGGGAGGCCGGGCGCGGGGGCCGGCTTCGACCCTGGGGGGCCGCGCCCGCGCCTCGACCTGACATAAGGCCCGATCTCGGACGCTCGCCCCCTGGCCCTCCAGCAGAATCCCGCCTCGCTTCCCTACCCCCGACGGGCGGGCGCGTGGCGCACAGTCGGCGACGGCGCGAAGAAGGACGGCGCGGTGGACCGCCGGACCCCCGCCGTGCTCGGCGGCGGCCAGATGCTCTGGTCGAAGTGGAAGGAGTTGTTGGGATCGTACTTCTGCTTGACCGCGAGCGGCGTGGTGAACGCGTCCCCCAGTAGGCGGCGCGGAAACCCGGAAAGTCGCGGATCGGGTAGTGGTCGCGCTCGATCAGGACGCGACCATCGCGGAACGCACGGTAACCGACGGGTGGCGGGACCTCGTCCAGCAGGACGAGACGGCCCGCCCCGCCGCCGACTCCAACCGGGCGGCGAGCCGGCCGAGGGTGTGCACGTCGCGCGCCGCGCCCTGGCGGAGTTCGACTGCCACGTCGACGTCGCTGCCCGGGCGCAGCGCGCCGCGCACGGCCGAGCCGAATACGAGCGCGTAGGCAACGTGGCCCTCTGCCTCTAGGATGCGACGGAGGTCGTCCAGCATGACGCCATCTTACCGCGCTGAGCGTGAGCCCGGCCCCTTCTCGCTGACTGGCGTTCTTGCCGGCAATCGGCCCACGTCGCAGACCCCCGGCCCGGGCGGAGCCAACGGTGACATGAGATTCCGGCGGGACAGACTCATGACGGCCGAAAGCCGTTCACAGACGAGCAGCCCCGCAGTTACTCCGAAATCGTCCCCTCGCTCGCCACGCTACTCGGAGGCGAGCCAACGGCGCCCGGGACGGTTACGGAATCGGCGTCAGCTCCCGAAGAGGCGCGTGAAGAACCGCTTCACGCTGTGGCCGAGGTCGGTGGCGCCGTCCTTGACGTTCTGCCAGGCGCTCTTGGCCTCGGGCTCGGCCGCCTTGCCGGACTCCTTCAGCTTCTCGCCAGCGAGCTTGCTGCCCTCGACCACCGTGTTGCCGATGCCCTTCGCGGTTTCCTCCACGCCCTCGCCGATCTTTCCGGCGCCGATCTTTCCGGCGCCGCTCTCGACCTGCTTCGTCGCGGCCTTGACCTTTGAGTCGTCGGCCGCGCCGGCGGGGGCGAGCGCGAAGCCCAGCGTCACGAGCGTCGCCACAGGAGTGAGCACGAAGCGTCGCATGCGTTCTCCTTTCGGGCCATCAGGGTGGCCCCATCCTGGTATCGCTGTCGATGAACCCGCTACTTCAAGCTTATCCCAGCCGGTCGCGATTAACCACGCTGCCGAGGGGTGATGGTATGCTCACGCCGTGACACGACAGGCCCCGGAATTCCACCACTTGCAGGTCACGCGGGCGCCCGACGGGCACGTCGTGACCGTCGTCATCAACCGGCCGGAGCGGCACAACGCCATGAACACCGCGGTCGGCGAGGACCTGCTCGCGTGCTTCGAGGGGCTCGCCCACGACCCCGACGCCCGCGCCGTGGTGTTCACGGGGGCCGGGGAGAAGGCCTTCTGCGCCGGGGGCGATCTCAAGGAGCGCCAGGGCATGACCGACGAGGCCTGGCGCGCGCAGCACGTGATCTTCGAGCAGGCGGCCTTCCGGCTCCTGCGCTGCCCGATTCCCGTGATCGCCGCGGTGGAGGGCGTGGCCCTCGGCGGCGGCTGCGAGCTGGCGATCCTCTCCGACTTCATCGTCGCCGGCGAGACCGCCGTCTTCGGCATGCCGGAGACCACCCTCGGGATCTTCCCCGGCATCGGCGGCACCCAGCTCCTGCCCCGCATCGTCGGCGCGCCCCTCGCCAAGGAGCTGATCTTCACCGGGCGCCGGATCGGCGCCGCCGAGGCGAAGGCCGTCGGTCTGGTCAACCACGTCGTTCCCGCCGGACAGGCGCGCGCGAAGGCCACCGAGATCGCCGCCACCATCGCCCGGAACGGCCCCATTGCGATCCGGCAGGCCAAGAAGGCCATCGTCTACGGCAGCGAGACCGACCTCGACACGGCGATGATCCTCGCCATCGAGGCGTACAATGCCACCGTTGTGACGGAGGACCGGCTCGAGGGGGTGCGGGCCTTCAACGAGAAGCGCCGCCCCCAGTTCAAGGGCCGATAGGGGACCGGAGATGGCGACGATCAACCTCTCGCTCACGGAGGAGCAGCGCTGATCCCCCAGGACTACGGCGGGGCGGGGCTCGGCGTCGTCGAGGGCGGCCTGATCCTCGAGGAGATCAACCGCTCGGGTGGCAACGCGGGCGCCTGCCACGCCCAGATGTACATCATGGGCACCCTCCTGCGGCACGGGAGCGCGGAGCAGAAGCGCACGTACCTGCCGAAGATCGCCGCCGGCGAGCTGCGCCTGCAGGCCTTCGCGGTGACGGAGCCCAACGCCGGCTCGGACACGACCAAGCTCCAGACGACGGCCGTGCGACAGGGCGATCGCTACGTCGTGAACGGGCAGAAGATCTTCATCTCACGCGTGCTCCAGTCCGACCTGATGCTCCTCCTGGCCCGGACGACGCCGCTCGCCGAGGTCTCGCGGAAGACCGACGGCCTCTCGGTGTTCCTCGTCGACATCCGGAACGCGAAGGGCCTCGAGGTGCGGCCGCTGCGCATGATGATGAACCACTCCACCAACGCCCTCTTCTTCGACAACCTGGAGATCCCGGCCGACAGCCTCGTCGGGCAGGAGGGCCGCGGCTTCCACTACATCCTCGACGGGATGAACGCCGAGCGGATTCTGGTGGCGTCGGACTCGATCGGTGACGGCAAGTGGTTCGTCGAGAAGGCGGTCGTCTACGGAAACCAGCGGGTGATCTTCGGCCGGCCGATCGGCGCCAACCAGGGCGTGCAGTTCGCGATCGCCAAGGCGCACATGGCCGTGGAGGCGGCGGAGCTGATGCGGAACAAGGCCGCCGCGCTCTTCGACGCGGGCGAGCCCTGCGGCCCGGAGGCCAACATGGCCAAGTACCTGGCCGCGGAGGCAGCGTGGGAGGCGGGCAACGCCTGCATCGACTGCCACGGCGGCTACGGCTACGCCGAGGAGTACGACGTCGAGCGCAAGTTCCGGGAGGCGCGCCTGTACAGGACGGCGCCCATCAACCAGAACCTCGTGCTCGCCTACGTCGGCGAGCACGTCCTCGGGATGCCGCGCTCGTACTGACCGGCCGGACCCTCGCGCGCGATCCGCGCGGGGCGGAGCACACGATGGAGAGGCGTACCATGCTGGCGGCGGCGCTCGCCTTCGGGATCGGCCTCGTCTCCGCCCCGGCGCCCTCGGCGAAGCCGGGAGGGGCGCGGAAGCGGATCCTCTTCTTCACCAAGTCGTCCGGCTTCGAGCACAGTGTCATCAAGACGAGCGGGGCCGAACCGAGCCACGCCGCGGGCGTTCTGACCGAGCTCGCCCGCGCCCACGGCTGGGAGGTCACTCACACCAAGGACGGGCGCGTCTTCACGCCGGAGAGCCTGGCGACGTACGGCGCCGTCGCGTTCTACACCACCGGCGACCTCACCACCGTGGGCACCGACGGGCATCCGGCAATGACGCCGGCGGGCAAGACGGCGCTCCTCGACGCCGTCCGAGGCGGCACCGGATTCGTCGGCATCCACTGCGCGACCGACACGTTCCACAGCGGGGTCCCCCGGCTGGCGCCGGCCGGCGACCACGCGGACCCGTACGTGCGGATGATCGGCGCCGAGTTCATCGGGCACGGTAAGCAGCAGCGCGCGCGGATGATCTGCGCCGACCCGGCCTTCCCCGGCTGCGCCGAGCTGAAGGCCGGCTTCGAGCTGACCGAGGAGTGGTACGCGTTCAAGAATCTCCAGAAGGACCTCCACGTGATCCTCGCCCAGGAGACGCGCGGGATGGACACGGCGGGGAAGGACGGCGTGTACGACCGTCCACCCTACCCGGCGACGTGGGCGCGCAGGCACGGCAAGGGTCGCGTCTTCTACACGGGGATGGGCCACCGCGAGGACGTCTGGACGAACCCGATCTTCCAGAGCGTTCTCGCCGGCGGTCTCGCGTGGGCGATGGGCGAGGTCCAGGCGGACGTGAGCCCGAACGTGCAGAAGGTCACGCCGGGCTACGCGGTGATTTCACCCGAGAAGTGAGAGTAGCTACACGGGGCAGCGGCACCTGCCAGAGATCGGCACGGCGCACGAGGCGCGCGGTGAAGAGATCCGAGGAGGTCAGAAGCCACGCCGTGTCGCCGGAGTCGATCTTGGACGGTGCGGGAGGGGCCGGTGCCGGCGCCGGCACCGGCCGCGCCCCGCCCGATGGTGAGCACGGCGATGCGAAGCCCGTGGGCCCAAGAGTATGCGAGGACTCCCCGGACGTACATCTGGGGAACTGCCCCCTCGCGGCTGGCCAAGGAGGTCGGCGCGCTCCTACCGCCTGGCGCGCGAGTGCTCGACCTCGGCTGCGGCGAAGGGCGGGACAGTGTCTTCTTCGCGAGCCAGGGGTGCGACGTGACGGCGGTGGATGCGTCGCGGGCGGGGCTCCGCAAGGCGGAACGGCTGGCGCGTGAGAAGGGGGTTACGGTCCGTTGGATCCCGGGCGATATGTCCCGCGTCATGGTGGACGGCCCCTTCGATCTCATTTACTCCTGCGGGTCCATCCACTACGTGTCCCGCCGTGAGCGAGCACGGCTCTTTGGACGGCTCAAGGCGCTGACGCGCCCTGGTGGCCACCAGGCCCGCATCGTCTTCACCGACCGACTCGTTTACGTCGAGAAGGGCGAAGTCGTGGACCATTTTGCACCCAGGGAGCTCGCCGCCGCCTACGCTGACTGGACCATTGTCCGGCAAGCCAACCGGCTGATCTCGTGCGCGCAGGATGGCCGCCCGCATCGCCACAGCGTGGAAGAGTTCGTCGCGATGGCAGTCGAGCCCTCACAGGCGACGAGGGATTGAGGTGCCCGCGTGAGCAGCCTGGCCAGGGAACGGTGCGCCGCCTGCCGCCGCGACTCGCCGCGGGTGACCGAGGCAGAGATCGCGGAACTCAAGCCTCAGATCCCGAATGGGAACTGGTCGAGCGCGAAGGTGTCCAGCGCCTGGAGCGGGTGTTCCGCTTCGCAAGCTTTGCCGAAGCTCTGACCTTCACCAATCGCGTCGGCGCCCTCGCCGAGGAGGAAGGCCACCAGGGAGTCCATGGCTGAAGCAATGACAGTACGTGCGGGCGTCGCGGTGCCTGACAGGCGCCCGATCCACAAGGTACCGAA
>JACQCN010000264.1 GCA_016201575.1 Candidatus Rokuibacteriota bacterium
ACGCCGACTACGAAAAGCGCATCAAGGCGGCGTACCCTATCCACCTGGAGATTTTCGACAGGCTTTACACCGACTGGTCCACGCTGGTGAAGTTCCAGCGCACCCGCGGCGTGCTGCGCCTCATGGCGGCGGTGATTCACAGCCTGTGGGAGAAGGGCGACAAGAACCCGCTCATCCTGCCGGCGAACATCTCGATCGACGATCCGCGCGTGCAGTTCGAGTTGACCCGCTATCTCTCCGACAACTGGGTGCCGGTGATCGAGAAGGACGTGGACGGACCAAGCTCCCTGCCGCTGCGCATTGATGGTGAGCTGGCCGGGACGCTCGGCAAGTTCGCGGCCTGCCGGCGCGTGGCCCGCACCATCTACCTGGGCTCGGCGCCGACCGCCACGGCCGCCCACCGCGGCCTCGAGGATCGCCGCGTCAAGCTGGGCTGCGTGATGCCGGGCGAGTCGACCGCGGTCTTTGGCGACGCGCTGCGGCGGCTAGCGGGCGCAGCCACGTATCTGTATCAAGACGGCCCGCGCTACTGGTACTCGACGCAGCCGACGGTCACCAAGCTCGCGGAGGACCGCGCCGAGCAGCTCAAGCGCGATCCGGACAAGGTCGTGCAGGAGCTGGACAAGCGCCTGCGCATCGACCTGCGCAAGACCGGCGACTTCAGCCGCATCCACCCTTTGCCGCACACGGACCAGGACGTGCCCGACGATCTCGACGCCCGGCTCGTCGTGCTCGGGATCGACCATCCCTACAGCAAGGAGCCGGGAGGCGCGGCCGAGACCGCTGCGAAGGGGATCCTCGAGTCGCGCGGCAACACGCCGCGCCTCTACCGCAACACGCTCGTCTTCCTTGCCGCCGACAAGACGCGGCTGCAGGACCTCGATGAGGCGGCGCGGCGCTACCTCGCATGGGAATCGATCCTGGCCGAGAAGGAAACGCTCGATCTCTCGCCGCACCAGGTGAGGCAGGCGGAGACGCAGAAAAACGCCGCCGACGGCGCGGTGACGGCTCGCGTGCCGGAGACGTACCAGTGGCTCCTCGTGCCCGTGCAGACCTCGCCGCAGGCCGCTGTCGAGTGGCAGGCGCTCCGGCTCTCGGGTCAGGACGCCCTCGCCGTGCGCGCCAGCAAGAAGCTCCGGAGCGACGAGCTGCTGGTGACCAGCTTCGCCGGTACGCGGCTGCGGATGGAGCTCGACCGCGTGCCCCTCTGGCCTGGCGACCACGTGACGATCAAGCAGCTCGTCGAGCACTTCGCTCGCTATCTGTACCTGCCGAGGCTGAAGGACTCATCAGTGTTGCTCGGCGCCGTCCGTGACGGCGTGTCGCTCCTCACGTGGGAGCAGGACGCCTTCGCTGTCGCCGACAGCTTCGACGAGACTGCGGGCCGCTACCGTGGTCTGCGCGGTGGGCAGGGCATCGCCCTGGCGGATGCCGATGCGCCCGGGTTACTCGTGAAGCCGGCCGTCGCGCGGCGACAGCTCGATGTCGAGAAGGTGAAGCCGTCCGATGAGGCGACGCCCGCCGTGCCTGGCGCCGGCGGCGAAGGAACGACGGCGACAAAGCCGGGCACTGGCCCGACTGGAACACCCGCGGCTGTGGCGGCGCAGCTCAAGCGCTTCCACGGCACCGTCACCCTGGACCCCACTCGTGTGGGCCGCGACGCGAGCCGTATCGCCGACGAGGTGATCGCGCATCTCGCGGGCCTCGTCGGCGTGAAGGTCAAAGTCACGTTAGAGGTGGAAGCCGAGATCCCTTCCGGCGCGCCGGACCACGTCGTGCGGACGGTCACCGAGAACAGCCGGACGCTCAAGTTCACGAGCCAGGGGTTCGAGAAGGAGTAGCGGGCGACTATCGAAACCACTCCTCGAACGCGAGTCGTCGATCAATCCGGAGGGCTGGGTCTCCGGCGCGACGGAACACGGCGAGCTCTTCTCCGCTGCGATCGCGCGGCGCTGCGCTGCGACACGCGATCCCCGCTTCACCGGCCTGCCAGACCTCGTGCCCGACGGGGTTGGCAGCGATCCCAACCGACTTCGTTGCCCTTCTCATCGACCGGATAGGTCGCCGGGAACCCGAGGTCGAGGCATCCTTCGTCGGTCACCGCATCGACGAAACCGCCGTCGTCCAGGGTGGCCTGGATCAACAGGGGCGCCCGGGCCGGGTCCAGCATCTCGGGTCCGTAAGGACGCCCCGCGAACCTTCGCTCCAGGTTCGCCCGCGACGTGTGCAGGTCACGGTTCAAGTAGAGGACGGGGAAGCTTCCCGGCGGCTTCCGTCGACCTCCACGGGCAACCGAGTACGCCGCATCGAGTGCGCGGCCAGTCCCGCCTCGACCGCGAACTCCGGACGCCGGTCGGCAAAGTCCCGGGCGGCGCGCGTCAGCGTCTTCGGATCGCAGGGGGCGCGATTCGCGAGCCGGATCGCCTCGTCGAAGAGCTCCGCCTCCTTCGCCGCGGCGAACCACTTTCCCTCGTCGCCGGGCGTGCTCGCCACGAGATCCCCAAGCAGCTCCTCCGGCCCCTTCTGCGGGTACTTCCTGGCGAGCGCCTGGTAGGTCGCGAGGTACGAAGCGCCTCGGGTCGCCTCGAGCGCGTAGCGCCGGTACGCCTCCTCGACGCGACCGGACGCGAGCAGGATCTCTTCGCACGCGCGCGCGATGTCGACGGGGCTATCGTTGAGCCGGGGCGACGCCTCCGCGTAGCGGATCGCCTCGCCCACCATCACCTCGGTCTTCTGCGCGATGTTGTGAGGGTGCAGCTTGAGGAAGCGCGCCAGCGCCTTCGCGGCCTTCTTGCGCTCGACGTTCGGGTCGTCGCCGCAGGCCTTGAGCAGCTTGAAGTACGTTGCGTAGGTCGTGTAATGCTTCAGCACGTCGAGGATGAACTCCTCCTCGATCGCCTGGCGCATGGTGTAGCGGTGAGCAGGCTGCCCATCGCCGCTTCTCCGACTGGCGCAGAAGCCGTGGCCCTGCGTGGGCAGCGGCGGGGACATGGAGCACGTCTTCTACACACGGCTCCTCAACGACCTCGCGATCTACGGCATCGGCCTCGCCCGGCGCGACCGGACGCTCGCGCGGCTCCAGGCGATGCTCGACCAGCGCGCGACGCAGCCGGCGACCTTCGCCTGCACGCTCGTGCCCCGCAAGGCGCCCGGGGGGAAGCGGCCCGGCTGCGGCTAGCGACACTACACCCGGCGCGAAGATGGACGTTTGTCTGCCGCCCCGAGCCGAGCTTTTTTCAATTCCGCCTCGCGGCGTCGACGCGCAAGACGGCGGAGCCGTTGAACGGCCTGACGAGTTTTCGAGTGCGTAGCCATGGCTCTCCTCCTATCCGTAACGATAGCCCCGATAGTTGCACTCCCCCATAAGGACGAGTCCCCGCGACTCGACGGCCCGCATCCGCCTGCTCGGGCTGGTGGCCAGGCGCTCCTCGAGGCGCTCACGGTGGCGAGTCGTTGACAAGCACGCAGGGCCGATGATTTACCCGTACGGTAAAAATGGCCGGTAAGGTAAAAAACGAGAGTGGGCTCTCGGCTGGCGTCCTCCAGACCCTCCGGGGTGCCCTGCCCGACTTCCAGGTCACCGAGGCGCCGTCCAGCCCGAAGGCGACGTGGGACCTCACCGTCACGTTGCGCTCGGGGAAGACGATGCGCCGCGTCCTCGTCGAGTGCAGGTCGGTCCCTCCTGATCTACTCGAGAGGCGAGATCCGATTCAGCGGCGCGCTCTCGCGCGCCAGGCGCCAGTCCTCCCGCAACTCGTCACGGTGCTGTAGGCCGTGCAGGTCTTGCCGGTTGGTCTCTGTGAACGCGCCGATTTGGTGGCCCCAACGGGATTCGAACCCGTGTTTCAGCCTTGAGAGGGCCGTGTCCTGGGCCTCTAGACGATGGGGCCGCGTCTCCCTCAAGGCTCGGCTCGCCTTGAAGCGGGGCACGCGGGCGGCGGGGATCTGGATCGCCTTCCCCGTGCGCGGGTTCCGGCCGTTGCGGGCGGCACGCCGAGTCACCACGAAAGTGCCGAATCCGCCGATCGTCACCCGCCGGCCCTTCCGCAGGGAATCGCACACCGAGGCGATGAAGGCGTTGATGGCGCGCTCGGCGGCGGTCTTGGTGCCGCCGGTCGCTTTGGCCATGCCGGCGGTCAACTCGGCCTTGGTCACGTTTCCGAGCTATACGTCGCCGGGCACGCGAGTGTCAAGCTTCGCACGGGGTCTGGCCGCGGAAGCTTGGTATGATCGGGCGATGCCGCGGATCCCGATCGACGCTTCGATGGTCATCCTCACCGTCCTGGCGGCTCTCTTCGCCGTCGTCGCCTACCTGAAAGATCCCGGTCTCCCCCTCGTCGGCGCCAAGCAGGGCCTCTCGCTCATCTGGTTCATCCTGCCGCGGCTGATCCCGGCCATGATCCTCACCGGCATGCTCCAGGTGCTGGTGCCCCAGCCGTTCGTGGCCCGCATCTTCGGCAACGCGGCCGGCTTCCGCGGCGTCGTCGTCGCCACCGGCCTCGGCATGCTGACGCCCGGCGGGCCCATGGTGAGCGTGCCGCTCCTGGTCGCCATGGCGAACTCGGGCGCGGGCATCGCCGCCCTCGTCGCCTACATGACCTCGTGGTCGCTCTTCGGCCTGCACCGCATCCTCGCCTGGGAGGCGCCGCTGATGGGCTGGCGCTTCGTGATCGTCCGCGTCGTGCCGAGCCTGGCCTTCCCCGTGATCGCGGGCTGGCTCGTGCTCATCTTCTACTCGGAGTAGCGCGCCCCCGTGGCCTTCCAGGACCTCCCGGAGTTCGTCGCCCACCTGGAGAAGCACGGCCAGCTCCACCGCGTCGCCACGCCGGTCTCGCGCGACCTCGAGATCAGCGAGATCACGGACCGCGTCTCCAAGGGCCCGGCCGCGCGGAACCGAGCGCTCCTCTTCGAGCGGGTCGAGGGGGCGGACATGCCCGTCCTCATCAACGCCTTCGGGTCGGCGCAGCGGATGGCGTGGGCGCTCGGCGTGGAGGACCTGAACGGCCTCGGAGACCGCGTGGCGGAGCTGCTCGACCTGAAGCTGCCGGGCACGCTCTTCGACAAGCTCAAGAAGCTCGGCACGCTGTTCGATCTCGCCAAGGCGGGGCCGAAGTCGGTGCGCTCGGCGCCATGCCAGGAGGTGGTGGAGACCGAGCGCGCATCGCTCGCCTCGCTGCCAATCCTCACCTGCTGGCCGGGCGACGCCGGGCGCTACATCACGCTGCCGTGCGTGTTCACGCGGGACCCCGCCACGGGCGCGCGCAACGTCGGCATGTACCGCCTGCAGGTCTACGACGACCGCACGCTCGGCATGCACTGGCAGACGCACAAGGGCTCGGCCGAGCACGAGCGCGAGGCCCAGCGCCTGCACGTCCCGCGCATGGAGGTCGCGATCGCCCTCGGCGGCGACCCCGCCACGGTCTACGCGGCCTCGGCGCCGCTCCCGCCCGGTATCGACGAGATCGTCTTCGCCGGGTGGCTGCGCGGGCGCGGCGTGGAGATGGTCCCGTGCAAGACGATCGACATGGAGGTCCCGGCGCACGCCGAGATCGTGCTCGAGGGATACGTCGACCCGCGGGAGCGGCGGGTCGAGGGCCCCTTCGGCGACCACACGGGCTACTACTCGCTCGCCCGCGAGTACCCGGTCTTCCACCTGACGGCGATCACGCGCAAGCGCCGGCCGCTCTACCCGACGATCATCGTGGGCCGCCCGCCCCAGGAGGACTACTGGCTCGGCAAGGCGACGGAGCGGCTGTTCCTGCCGATCATCAAGCTCATGCTGCCGGAAGTGGTCGACATGAACATGCCGGCCGAAGGGATCTTCCACAACCTGGTGATCGTCTCGATCAAGAAGCGCTACCCGGGGCACGCGCGCAAGGTCATGACGGCGCTCTGGGGCATGGGGCTGATGATGCTCGCCAAGACGATCGTCGTGGTGAGCGAGCACGTGAACGTCCACGACCTCTCGGAGGTCGCCTGGCGCGCCACCGGCAACATCGACCCCAAGCGCGACATCATGCTGATCGAGGGCCCGATGGACGACCTCGACCACGCCGCGCTCCGGCACCGGTTCGGTGGCAAGATGGGGATCGACGCGACCGAGAAGGGGCCGCTGGACGAGGTGGCGCAGCCGTGGCCGGACGAGATCGTGATGACGGACGAGATGCGCGCCCTGGTCAGCCGGCGCTGGAAGGACTACGGCTTCTGAGCCGGGCGCGCCTCTTCCTCGACGCGATCAAGTTCGAGCACACGGTCTTCGCCCTCCCCTTCGCCTACGTCGCCATGATGCTGGCCGCGCGCGGCTGGCCCGGCTGGCGCGTGGTCTTCTGGGTCACCGTCGCGATGGCGGGGGCGCGCACGTGCGCGATGGCCGCCAACCGCCTGGTCGATCGCGCGACCGACGCCGAGAACCCGCGCACGGCCGGGCGCCACTTGCCCCGCGGCCTGATCCGCGCGGGCGAGATGGCGGCGCTCGCCATGGTCGGGGCCGTGGCGCTGCTGGTCGCCGCCTGGCAGCTCAACCCGCTCTGCCTCGCGCTCGCACCGCTCGCGCTCCTGTTCCTGGTCGGCTACTCGTACACGAAGTACTTCACGTGGACCTCGCACTGGATCCTCGGCTTCACGGACGGGATCGCTTCGGCGGGCGGATGGATCGCGGTGACCGGGCGCTTCGAGCCGCCCGCCTTCGTGCTCTGGTTCGCGGTGACAGTGTGGATCGCGGGCTTCGATCTGCTCTACGCGTGCCAGGACGTCGACTTCGACCGCGCGCATCACCTCCACTCCGTGCCCGCGCGCTTCGGCGTGCCCGTGGCGCTCCTGGTCTCGCGCGTGTGCCACGCGCTCACCGCGCTCGCGCTCGCGGGCGTCGGGGTCATGAGCCCGCTCGGCCCGCTCTACTGGGTGGGCTGGGGCGCGGTGGTCGCGCTCCTCGTGTACGAGCACTCGCTGGTGTCGCCGCGCGACCTCTCGCGCCTGGACGTGGCCTTCTTCAACGTGAACGGCTACATCGCGGTGATCGTGCTCGCCGCGGTGGTGAGCGGGCTGTGGCGATGAACTGGCGCGGCGGCGGGACGCGCATGGACAACTCCTCCCGGAGGCGTCCATGGCGGTAGAGAAGGGAGGGCGCCGAGACCCGGTGGCGGCGCCCGCGCGCACGGATCGCGGAAGCGCCAACGGCGGCAAGGCGGATCTCGTGCAGGCGATGTTCACGCGCATCGCCGGGCGCTACGACCTGATGAACGCGCTCATGACCTTCGGCCGCCACCAGGCCTGGCGGCGCGTGGCGGCGCGCGCGACGATCGCCGCGCCCGAGGGGCGCGTGCTCGACCTCGCCACCGGCACGGCCGACCTCGCGCTGGCGATCCTGGAGGCGTCGCCGCACCGGCGGGTGGTGGGCGCCGACTTCTCGCTCGGCATGCTGCGCGAGGCCCGGCGGAAGCTCCGCGCGCGGCACGCGACGCACATCTCGCTCGTGGCCGCCGACGCGCTCCGCCTCCCGTTCACGGACGCGAGCTTCGCCTGCGTCACCTCCGCGTTCCTGCTCCGGAACCTCGCCGATCTCCCCCGGGGCCTGCGCGAGATGCAGCGGGTGACGCGGCCGGGCGGGCGCGTGATCATGCTCGAGATCACGCGGCCCACCCTGCCCGTGTTCTCGCAGGTCTTCGGCGTCTACTTCCACCGGCTCGTGCCCGCGGTGGGCGCGGTGATCGCGGGCGACGCCGAGGCATACCGCTACCTGCCCGACTCGGTGGACCGCTTCGCGTCGCCGGACGAGCTGATCGAGCTGATGAAGCAGGCCGGCTTGCGGCGCCCCTCGTACCGCCTGCTCGGGCTCGGCACGATCGCGATTCACACCGGCGTCGTGTAGAAGCTCGGAGAGGGGCTTTTCCCCCCTTCCGGACCTCCCCCCTGGGATTGCGCCGGCGGAGCCGGCGCTCGAACAGAGGCGTAATCCGACACGCACCTGGCCTGCATTATTCACGAACGGCGATGGCGCGACCGGGCGGGTGGCGCAGGAGGCGGTCCCCGCGGGGCCGCGCGTAGTGGGCCCCCCTCGTCCCGTCCGCCGCGC
>JACQCN010000265.1 GCA_016201575.1 Candidatus Rokuibacteriota bacterium
GTCGTGGAGCGGCTCCGCCTCCTCGACCGCCACCCGATGGGCCTGCAGCGCTCGTACCTGCCCGGCCGCGTCGGCGAGGAGGTGGCGAAGGCGGACCTCGGCGTGACCCCGCTCCGCCAGGTGCTCGAGTTCAAGCTCGGGCTCACCGTCGCGCGCGCCGCCGAGACGATCGCGACGATCCGGCTCGGGCGCCGCGAGGCGCGCGAGCTCGGCTGCCGGAACGGGCTGCCGGCCTTCTTCTCCGAGCGGACCTCGTACACCGCCGACGGCACGCCGGTCGTCTTCGACCGCGTGTTCATCCCCGGCGACCGCTTCCGTATCACGCGCGAGCTCACGTACGACGGCCCGGGGCGGCCCCCCGCGGGACCGGAAGGGACGGCCTAGACCATGAAGATCCTCGTGCCCATCAAGCAGGTGCCCGACACCGCCACCCAGGTCAAGGTCGGCGGCGATCAGCGCGCCATCGAGACCGCGGGCATCACCTGGATCATCTCGCCCTACGACGAGTTCGCGGTCGAGGAGGCGCTCCGCATCAAGGAGAAGCGCGGCCAGGGCGAGGTGGTCACCGTCTCGCTCGGCCCCGACCGCGTGAAGGAAGCCTTGCGCTCGTCGCTGGCGATGGGCGCCGACCGCGCGATCCACGTCAACGACCCGGCCTTCGCCGAGGCCGACACGCTGCTGACGGCGCGGGCGCTGGCCGCCGTGTTCACGCAGGAGGCGCCGCAGCTCGCGATCTTCGGCCGCCAGGCCATCGACGACGACATGGGCGCGGTGCCGGCGCAGGTGGCGGAGCTGCTCGGCTGGCCCTCGCTCTACTGGATCATGGAAGAGGCGATCGACGCCGGCGGCAAGACGATCCGCGCCGGCCGCCAGGTGGAGGGCGGGCTCGAGGTGTTCGAGGCGCCGCTGCCGTGCGTGCTCGCCGCGCAGAAAGGGCTCAACGAGCCGCGCTACCCGACGCTCAAGGGGATCATGGGGGCCAGGAAGAAGGAGATCAAGGACCTGAAGGCCGGGGACCTGGGCCTCGCGCCCGCGCCGCCGCAGCTCTCGGTGGTCCGCCTGGAGGCGCTGCCGCCGCGGTCGCCGGGGCGGATCATCGGCGGCGAGGTGAAGGACGCCGCGCGCGAGCTGGTGCGCGCCTTGCGCGAGGAAGCGAAGGCGATCTGATGGGCACCGCGTTCTGGTGCATCGTCGAAGACGACCGGAAGGGGCAGCCGAAGAAGGTCATGGCCGAGGTGCTGACCGAGGCCGGGCGGCTCTCCGGGGGACAGGCCGAGGCGGTGTGGCTCACGGACAAGGCCGCGCCGGACGGGCTCGAGCGCCTGGCCGAGTGGGGCGCGAGCAAGATCTGGCTGCTCGAGAGCCCCGCCCTCGCGCCCTACCGCGGCGAGGCATGGGTGCCGGTGGCGGCCGCGCTCGTGTCCGCGCGGGCGCCGAAGGCGATCCTCGGTCCGGTGACGAGCCGCCAGCGGGAGTTCCTCGCACGCCTGGCCGCGCGCCTCGGCGTCGGCTTCGCGGCCGACACTGTCGGGCTCGAGCTGGACGGCGACACGCTCGTGGCCACGCGGCCCGTGTACGCGGGCAAGCTCCTCTCGAAGGTCACGTGGGCGAAGACGCCGTGGGTGGCGAGCCTGCGGCCCAACGTGTTCAAGGCGGGCGACCCGCAGCCGGGCCGCGCGCCCGTGGTCGAGCGGCCGTCGTTCACCGTGCCCGACGCCACGCTCACGCTGGTCGAGCGGCGCGAGGAGGTGTCCACGGGGCTGCCGGAGCTGACCGAGGCGGACCTGGTGGTGTCGGGCGGCCGCGGCTTGAAGGGGCCGGAGAACTTCGTGATCCTCGAGAGCCTGGCGTCGGTCGTCGGCGCCGCCGTCGGCGCCTCGCGGGCGGCGGTCGACGCGGGCTGGCGCCCGCACCGCTTCCAGATCGGGCAGACGGGGCGGACGATCTCGCCCAAGCTCTACCTGGGGTTCGGCATCTCGGGGGCGATCCAGCACCTGGCGGGGATGCGGACCTCCAAGGTGATCGTGGCCGTGAACAAGGACCCGGAGGCGCCGATCTTCAAGATCGCCGACTACGGCATCGTCGGCGACCTGTTCGAGGTCGTGCCCGCGCTGACGGAGGAGTTCAAGAAGCTCCTGGGCAAGTAGGAGACGCGATGCGGGTCGAGCTCACCGAAGAGCAGGAGATGGTCCGCGCGATGGCGCGCGAGTTCGCGGACAAGGACGTCCGCCCGATCGCCGCCGAGATCGACCGGGACGCCCGGTTCCCGCGCGAGACCGTGCGCCGCATGGGCGGGCTCGGCCTGCTGGCCATGACGATCCCTCCCGCCTACGGGGGCAGCGGCACCGATACCGTGTCCTACGCCGTCGCCATGGAGGAGATGGCCCGGGCCTGCGCCTCGCACGCCGTCATCATGTCGGTCAACAACTCGCTCTACTGCGAGCCCGTCCACCAGTGGGGCAGCGAGGAGCAGAAGCAGCGCTTCCTGGTGCCCTTCGTCGGCGGGCAGAAGATCGGCTGCTTCGCCCTGACCGAGCCCCAGGCCGGCTCCGACGCCACCAACCAGCACACGCTGGCCGTGCGCGACGGCGACCACTACGCGGTCAACGGCCGGAAGATCTTCGTGACCAACGGCCGCGAGTCCGCGGCCGCCCTCGTCTTCGTCCAGACCGACCACGAGGCGGGGCACCGCGGCATCACCGCGCTCGTCGTGGAGAAGGGCACGCCCGGATTCCTCGTCCCGCGCGTGGAGGAGAAGCTCGGGCTCCGCGCCTCCGACACGGCGGAGTTCGTGTTCGAGGACTGCCGGGTGCCGGTGGCGAACCGGCTCGGCGAGGAGGGCATGGGGTTCAAGATCGCGATGAGCTCCCTCGACAGCGGGCGGATCGGCATCGCCGCCCAGGCCGTGGGCATCGCCGCGGGCGCCTGCGAGCTGGCCCTCGGCTACGCGCGTGAGCGCAAGTCCTTCGGCGTGCCGATCGGCCAGCACCAGATGGTGCAGTGGATGCTGGCGGACATGGCCACGGCGATCGACGCCGCGCGTCTCCTGACCCTGCGCGCCGCCGCCCTCAAGGACGCGAAGAAGCCGTTCGGCGCCGCCGCCGCCATGGCCAAGCTGTTCGCCTCGGAGACGGCGATGAAGGCGACCACCGACGCCATCCAGGTCCACGGGGGCTACGGCTTCATCAAGGAGTACCGGGTGGAGCGCTACTTCCGGGACGCGAAGATCACCCAGATCTACGAGGGCACCTCGCAGGTCCAGAAGCTGGTCATCGCCCGCTCGGTGCTCGGAGGAGCATGATGGAACGTCCCGTGCGGTTCGAGTCGCAGAGCGGCCTCCCGCTCAAGCCGCTCTACACGCCCGCGGACCTGGCGGACTGGCGCTACGAGGAGCAGCTCGGGGCGCCCGGGCAGTACCCGTTCACGCGCGGCCCCTACGCCTCCATGTACCGGGGCAAGCTGTGGACGATGCGCATGTTCGCGGGCTTCGGGCGCCCGGAGGACACCAATGCCCGGTTCAAGTACCTGCTCGAGCAGGGGCAGACCGGGCTGTCGACGGCCTTCGACATGCCCGCCCTGATGGGCTACGACGCCGATCACCCGCGGGCACGGGGCGAGGTGGGCAAGGAGGGCGTGTCGATCTCCACCCTCGCCGACATGGAGCGCCTCTTCGCCGACATCCCGCTCGGGGACGTGACCACGTCGATGACCATCAACTGCACGGCCTCGGTCGCGCTGGCCATGTACCTGGCCGTGGCCGACAAGCGGGGCATCGCCTGGTCGCGCCTGGGCGGGACCATGCAGAACGATATGCTCAAGGAGTTCATCGCCCAGAAGGAGTGGATCTGCCCGGTCGAGCCGGCCGTGCGCATCGTCGTGGACATGATCGAGTTCACCGCCCGGCACGTGCCGCGGTTCAACCCGGTCTCGATCTCCGGCTACCACATTCGGGAGGCGGGGTCCACGGCCGTGCAGGAGCTGGCCTTCACGCTGGCCGACGGCTTCGGCTACGTGGAGGCCGGCGTGGCGCGCGGGCTCGACGTCGACGCCTTTGCGCCGCGGCTCAGCTTCTTCTTCGACATCCACAACGACTTCTTCGAGGAGATCGCCAAGCTCCGCGCGGCCCGGCGCATCTGGGCGCGGGTGATGAAGGAGCGCTTCGGGGCGAAGACGCCGGAGTCGATGCGGCTGCGCACCCACACCCAGACGGCCGGCGTGTCGGCCACGGCCCAGCAGCCGCTCAACAACGTGGCCCGGGTCGCCCTCCAGGCCCTGGCCGCCGTCCTCGGCGGCGCCCAGTCGCTCCACACCAACTCCTTCGACGAGACGTGGGCGCTCCCCACCGAGGAGGCGGTGACGGTGGCCCTCCGCACCCAGCAGATCATCGCCGAGGAGACCCACGTGCCGCTCACGATCGACCCGCTCGGCGGCTCGTACTTCCTCGAGACGCTGACGGACCAGATGGAGGCGGCGGCCATGGACTACATCCGGAAGATCGACGCCATGGGCGGCATCGTCCGCGCCATCGACGCCGGCTACCCGCAGAAGGAGATCGCCGACGCCGCCTACCGGTACCAGATCATGGAGGACCGGGGCGAGAAGGTGGTGGTGGGCGTGAACAGGTACGTGATGGCCGAGGAGCGCCCGATCAACTACCTGCGGATCGACGAGCGCGTGGAGCTCGAGCAGATCGAGGCGGTGAAGCGGGTGAAGGCCGCCCGCGACGCGGCCAAGGTGGAGCGGCGGCTCAAGCAGCTCGCCGAGGCCTGCCGCAACGGCGGCAACGTGATGCCGGTGCTCATCGACGCCGTGAAGGACTCGGTGAGCCTGGGCGAGGTCTCCGACGTGTACCGCCAGGTGTTCGGGCAGTACCGCGAGCCGATCATCTTTTAGCAGGATGCTTGGAACGCATTATTCACGAACGGTAGTCGCGGGTGGCGGGCGGGTCCTGGGGCAGGGCGCGGTCCCCGCGGGGCCGGCTCCGTCACCCACTCGCCCGAACGCCGCTCTGCGCGCGGCGGACGGGACGAGGGGGGCCCACGGCGCGGCCCCGCGGGGACCGCACCCTGCGCCACCCGCCCGGTCGCGCCATCGCCGTTCGTGAAGCGCGCCGGAGGGCACTGGGTTCGAGCGCCGGCTTGGCCGGCGCAACGATTCTGGGGGATGCTCGAAGGGGGCCGTCGAGCCCCCCTTCGAGGAAGGAGCGACAGGATGGAGCCGATCAGGATCACGCGGGCCACGACGCGGAAGCCGAAGCCGAAGGACTCCGAGCTGGGGTTCGGGACCGTCTTCACCGACCACATGTTCGTCACGGACTTTCAGGAGGAGAAGGGCTGGTACGACCCGCGCGTCGAACCCTACGGCCCCTTCAGCCTCGACCCGGCCGCCGCCGTGCTGCACTACGCCCAGTCGGTCTTCGACGGCCTCAAGGCCTTCCGCGGGCACGACGGCACCGTGCGCCTGTTCCGCCCGCAGAAGCACATCGAGCGGCTCAACCACTCGGCGCGGCGCATGTGCATCCCCCCCCTCGACCCGGACTTTGCGCTCAAGTCCCTCGTGACCCTGGTCGGGATCGAGAAGGACTGGGTGCCGGCCTCGGTCGGCCACTCGCTCTACGTGCGGCCGACCATCATCGCCAGCGAGCCGTTCCTGGGCGTCCGCCCCGCCCACTCGTACATTTACTTCGTGATTCTCTCGCCCGTGGGGGCCTACTATCCCGAGGGCATGAACCCGGTGAAGATCCTCGTCGTCGACAAGTACGTGCGGGCGGTGGAGGGGGGCGTGGGCGCGGCCAAGACGGCGGGCAACTACGCGGCGAGCCTCTACGCGGCCGAGGAGGCCAAGCACCAGGGCTACACCCAGGTGCTGTGGCTGGACGGCGTCCACCGCAAGTACCTCGACGAGGTGGGCACCATGAACATCATGGTGAAGATCGGCGACGAGATCGTGACGCCGCCGCTGACCTCGGGCACGATCCTCCCCGGCGTGACCCGCGATTCGGCCCTGACCCTGATGCGCGAGTGGGGGCTCCGGGTCAGCGAGCGCCAGGTCTCGATCGACGAGGTCCGGGAGGCGGCGCACCGGGGCGCGCTGAAGGAGGTGTGGGGGACGGGGACGGCCGCGGTCATCTCGCCGGTGGGCGAGCTGGCCTACCAGGGCGAGCGCATCGTGATCAACGGCGGCCGCATCGGGGAGCTGACCCAGAAGCTCTACGACGTGATCGTGGCCATCCAGTATGCAGAGGCGCCTGACACCCACGGCTGGCTGGTCGAGGTTTGACCGCGGGAGATAACCATGGATTGCATCTTCTGCAAGATCCGCGACGGCGACGCCCCCTCGATGAAAATCTACGAGGACGCGCGGACGATGGTCATCATGGACATCAACCCGCTGACCTCGGGGCACTGCCTGGTGCTCACCAAGTCGCACACGGCCACGATCTGGGACGCCGAGCCCGAGGACCTGGCGGCGGCGATGGCGACGGCCAGGAAGGTCGCCCTGGCGCTCCGGCAGGCCCTCAAGCCCGACGGCCTCAACGTGCTGCAGGCCAACGGCGCCGCCGCCTTCCAGTCGGTGAACCACTTCCACCTGCACCTGATTCCCCGCTGGAACAACGACGGCAAGGGCTTCGACTGGAAGATCGTCCCCGGCAACCGGGACCAGATCATGAAGCACGGCGAGCGGATACGCATGCTCCTGAAATAGCGATCGCGGCGCCGGCGGGGTGACCGCAGCGCCGCCCGGGACGGGGCTTGGGGGCCGACGGGCCTGTCGGACGAACGAAAGGGGGGAGGTCCGGAAGGGGGGCGGAGCCTCCCTCCGAGGGGAGATGAGCGAGCGGAAGATCAGGGTCGTGGTGGCGAAGCCGGGGCTGGACGGGCACGACCGCGGTGCCAAGATCGTGGCCCGGGCGCTCCGCGACGCCGGGTTCGAGGTGATCTACACCGGCCTGCACCAGACGCCGGAGCAGATCGTCGCGACCGCGATCCAGGAAGACGCCGACGCGATCGGGCTCTCCGTGCTCTCGGGCGCCCACATGTACCTCTTCAAGCGGATCCTCGATCTGCTGAAGGAGAAGGGCGGGGAGGACATCGCGGTGTTCGGCGGCGGCATCATCCCGCCCGAGGACGTGGCCGCGCTCAAGGTGATCGGGGTCAAGGAGCTGTTCGCGCCGGGGACGTCCACCCAGGACATCATCCGGTTCGTCCGGGAGCACATCCGCGCCGCCGTGTAGCCGGCCGATGAAAACGACCCGATCAACTCGGTCCTCGCCTCACGACGGGCTCGCGAGCGCTTCGCGCATTCTCGAATTCAAGGGCTCGGCTCGCCTTCGGCTGTGCCTCGCACTGCGGGCGCCGCTCGGCTCGAAGGGCGGTCGTTGGCTCGGTGCTCCTCCCTGCGTGGCCTTGCGAGGCACAGCCCGAAGTTCGAGCCGAGCGGCGTCGGCGCCAGCCCGGCGCGAGGCGAGGCCCGAGTCGATCGAGCCGAGCATCGGATCAACTCGGGTCTCGCCTCGCGCCATCGGCGCTCAGCTCGAACTGCGGCCGCCTAGCATCTGGATCGTTTTGATCGGCCGGCGGGTGTGCGGTCGATTCCAGCGCGGGTGACTTCGTGCGCGTGAGGGGCGTCGATCGCTGGCCGGCCGAGCTCACCCGCGACCTGGTGGAGGAGACCCACTTCGGCCGCCGGCTCCGCTGCTACCCGGGCCGCCCCCACACGCTGACCGAGCTGCTCGACCGCGCCGCCGCGCGCGTTCCCGACCGCGAGGCCGTCGTCGACGGCGCCGAGCGGCTGACCTGGCGCGAGCTGCAGGAGCGGGCGCGGCAGCTGGCCGCCTCGCTCGCCCGCCGCCACGGGATCAAGCCCGGCGATCGGATCGCGCTGCTCCTGATGAACGGCGCGCCGTTCTGCGTGGCGGTCTTCGCCGGCGCCCAGCTCGGGGCGATCGCGGTCACCCTCAACACCAAGCTCAAGTCGATGGAGCTCGAGTTCATGCTCCAGAACTCGGGCGCCCGCGTGCTGCTCACCAACCCCGAGTGGTGGCCGGCGGTCGAGGCGATCCGGGACCGCCTGCCGTGCGAGGCGTACTACCGGACGCCGTACCCCGAGCTGTTCGCCGAGTTGCCGGCGCTGGCCGGCCCGTCGCCCGCGGGCGAGGACGACACCGCGTTCATCATGTACACGTCGGGGACGACGGGGCGGCCCAAGGGCGCCATGGGCACTCACCTCGGCATCATCAACTCCGCGATCACCTACGAGCGCTGCTTCCGCCTGTCGGGCCACCAGCGGACGCTCGTCGCGGTACCGCTCTTCCACGTGACGGGGCTGATCGCGCAGATGCTCACGATGGCCTACCTCGGCGGCACCACGGTGATCATGCGGACGTTCAACGCCGCCGAGGCGCTCCGGCTGATCGAGGCGGAGCGGATCACCTACATGGTGGCGGCGCCGACGGTGCTCGTCATGCTGATGCTGCAGCCGGACCACCGGCGCGCGGGGTCGAGCCTCCAGGCGCTCGGCTACGGCGGGGCGCCCATCGCCTCCGAGACGGTCCGGCAGCTCCGCGAGTGGCTGCCGGGCTGCCGCCTGCACAACGTGTACGGGCTCACCGAGACGTCGTCGCCGGCGACCTGCCTGCCGGACGCCGACGTCCTCGCGCGGGTGTCGTCGGTCGGCTGGCCGATCCCGACGGCGGAGGTGCGGACGGTGGAGGTCGAGAGCGGGCGTGACGGCGCCCCCGACGAGGTCGGGGAGCTGTGGATCAAGGGGCCGATGGTCGTGCCGGGCTACTGGGCCGACCCAGAGGCCACGGCGGCGGCGATGGGCGACGGCTGGCTGCGGACGGGGGACCTCGCGAAGATCGACCCCGACGGCTACGTGACGATCATGGACCGCATCAAGGACATGATCAACCGGGGCGGGGAGAAGATCTTCTGCGTCGAGGTGGAGGAGGTGCTGTGCGCCCACCCCGCGGTGCTGGAGGCGGCCGTCGTGGGCGTCCCCGATCCCGTCTACGGCGAGGTGGTGAAGGCCTGCGTGGTGCCCCGGCCCGGCGCCACCATCGACCCCGACGACATCCGCGCCTGGGTGCGCGACCGGCTGGCGAAGTTCAAGGCGCCGCGCGACGTGGCGGTGCTCGACGCGCTGCCCCGCAACCCCAACGGCAAGGTCGTGAAGGGCCTGCTGCGATGAACTTCGAGCTGACCCCCGAGCAGGCGCAGATCCGCGCCGTCGCCCGCGAGTTCGCCGAGGCCGAGCTCGGCGAGAAGATCGCGCCCTACGACGAGCGGCACGAGTTCCCCCGGGAGATCGTGGCCAAGCTCGGCCCGCTCGGGTTCATGGGCGTGCTGGTGCCGCCCGAGTACGGCGGCGCCGGGCTCGACTACGTGTCGTACGCGCTCATCGTCGAGGAGCTGAACCGGGGCGACGCCTCCGTCGGCATCACCATGTGGGCCCACAACTCCCTGTGCGCGAACCACATCGCCATGTTCGGCTCGAAGGCGCAGAAGGAGAAGTACCTGCCGCGGCTGGCCAGCGGCGAGGCGCTGGGCGCGTGGGGGCTCACCGAGCCCGGCTCGGGCTCCGACGCGGCGGCCATGCGCACGCGCGCCGTCCGCGACGAGGGCGAGTGGGTGCTGAACGGCACCAAGGCCTTCATCACGAACGCGAGCGTCGGCGCGATCGCCGTCGTGATGGCCATCACGGATCCGCCCAAGCGGCAGAAGGGCATCTCGGCCTTCATCCTGGAGAAAGGGATGCCCGGCTTCGGCGTCGGGCAGCGGTACCGGAAGCTCGGCCTCCACGCCTCGGACACGGCGGAGCTGGTCTTCGACGGCGCCCGCGCGCCGGCCGCCAACCTGCTCGGCGACCTGAACATGGGCTTCGTCAACACCATGCAGGTGCTGGAAGGCGGGCGGATCGCGATGGCGGCGATGGCGGTGGGGATCGCCCAGGCCGCGCTCGACCAGGCCATCAAATACATGAAGCAGCGCACGGCGTTCGGCCAGACCCTGGCCGAGTTCAACGGGCTCCAGGGGATGGTGGCGGACCTGGCGACCGAGATCGAGGCCGCGCGGCTCCTCACCCTGCGCGCCGCCTACCTGAAGGACGCGGGCCAGCCGGTCAAGCACACGGCCGCGATGGCCAAGCTCTTCGCCTCCGAGGTGGCCATGAAGGCGGCGACGAAGGCCGTGCAGATCCACGGCGGCGCGGGCTATATTACGGACTTCCCGGTGGAGCGGATCTTCCGGGACGCCAAGCTGACGGAGATCGGCGAGGGGACGTCGGAGGTGCAGCGGCTGGTCATCGCGCGGGAGATCCTGCAGCTCAAGTAGTCCCGAACTGTCGTGTCTCACTCACCAGAGGAGGAGGGCGGCATGAGCGACTTCTCACGGCGGCAATGGCTCACGGCAGCAGGCACGCTGGCGGCCGCGGCGGCGCTCTCGGGCCCCGCCCGCGCCCAGGGCGCGCGCGGCGCGGAGGACTTCATCCGGGCGGTCAAGGACGCGCGCGTCTTCGACCTCTCGTTCACGTGGAACGACCAGTCCCCCGTTCTCGGCCTCAACCCGCCGTACGCCTTCGCGCTCAACCGGACGCACCGGATGACCCACGAGATCTTCGGCCAGGTCCCCGGCAGCCAGGTGTCCTGGGCCTCGGAGATCATGTGGTTCAGCGGCCAGCACGGCTCGCCCACGATCGACGCCATCGGCCACATCGGGCGCAACATGAAGCTCTACGGCGGCGTCGACGCCAACGAGGCGACCTCGACGCCGGGCGGCATCGGCGCCAACCTGGGCATGGAGGCCTTCCCCGCCGACCTGCTGGTCAACCGGATGGTCTTCCTCGACGTCGCCCGCCACGTGGCCAACGGCGCCTCCGATCCGCTGCCCGCCGGGTTCGAGATCACGGCGAAGCACCTCGAGGACGCCATGCGCGCCGAGGGCGTCGAGGTGCAGCGCGGCGACTCGCTCCTGGTCCGCACGGGCTGGGGACCCTTCTTCGGCAAGGACAACGCCAAGTTCCTCGGCCAGCAGTCGCCGGGGCCGGGCCAGGACGCGGCGCGCTGGATCATCGCCAAGGGCGTGCGGCTGGCCGGCGACGACACCGCGACCTTCGAGAAGCGCCCGCCCGTGTACGGCAAGGAGCTGTTCAGCGTGCACATGATGCTCCTGGCCGACAGCGGCATCTACATCGTGGAGAACGCGAACCTCGAGCCGCTGTCCGACGCGAAGGTGTACGTGGGCGTCCTCATCACGACGCCGCTCAAGATTCAGGGCGCCACCGGCTCGGCCCTCCGGATGATCGCCCTCGCCCCGTAGTGGCCGTTCCCCAGATCGTCGTCGACCGGCTGGCCAAGCGGTTCGTGACGTCGTCGGGCGCGCTCCTCGCGCTCGACGACGTCTCGCTGTCCGTGACCCCGCGGGAGTTCTGCACCATCATCGGCCCCTCGGGCTGCGGCAAGTCCACGCTGCTCGCGCTGATCGGCGGCCTCGTCGTCCCCGACGCCGGCTCGGTGGCGATCGACGGCGCCCGCGTGAGCGGCCCCGACCCGCGCCGGGTCGCGATGGTCTTCCAGGACCCGGGCCTCTTCCCGTGGCGGACGGCCCTCGACAACATCGCCTTCGGCCTCGAGCTGCGCGGCGTGCCGCGGGCCGAGCGCCGCCGGGCCGCCGCCGACCTCCTGGGGCCGCTCGGCCTCCGCGACTTCGCCCTCCGCTACCCGCGCGAACTGTCGGGCGGCATGCGCCAGCGCGTGGCCATCGGCCGCGCCCTCGCCATCGACGCGCCCATCGTGCTCATGGACGAGCCCTTCGGCGCGCTCGACGAGCAGACGCGCGTGCTGATGGGCGAGTGGCTCCTCGGCGTGTGGACGCGGGCGCGCAAGACCGTGGTGTTCGTCACCCACAGCCTGGCGGAGGCGCTGGCGCTGTCGACACGGGTGGTGGTGATGACGGCGCGCCCGGGATCTCCTTCCGCGCCAAGCTCTGGGCGGAGATCCGCGAGGAGTCTCTGAAGACGATGAACCAGTGAGCCGCGGCCAGGTCCTGGCCGTCTGCGCCGCGATCGTGCTCGCGGTCCTGGTCGCCTGGGAGGCGGCGGCGCGGGCGCTCGACCCGCTGCTCTACGTGCCGCCGTCGCGGGTGGGGCCGGCCCTGGTGCGCCTGCTCGCGCTCCGGTCGTACCCGGCCCTGCCCGCGCACCTCTGGCTCACCGTCCGCGAGATCCTGATCGCCTACGCGCTCGCCGTGGTCGTCGGCGTCGCCACGGGCTTCGTCCTCGGGCTCCGGCCGGGGCTCGGCCGCGTGTACACGCCGCTCCTGGGCGCGCTCTACGCCGTCCCGAGCGTGGTCTGGTACCCCTCGCTGATGCTGCTCTTCGGCCTCGACGCGGCCTCCAAGATCGCCTTCGGCTTCCTGCTCGGCTTCTTCCCGATCGTCCTCGCCGTGCTCGCAGGCGTGCGCCAGGTGCCGCCGCACCTGGTGACGGTGGGCCGCGCGTTCGGGGCCTCGCGCCGGGCCCTCTTCGCCAAGGTGATGCTGCCCTCGATGTTTTCCACCTTGATGGCCGGTCTCCGCACGGGCCTCGCCCTGAGCGTGGTGGGGGTGATCGTCGGCGAGGTGCTGGGCGCCAAGGCC